>NZ_PVWS01000007.1:0-123250 GCF_004126395.1 Roseovarius sp. A46
GAGCGCAAAGCGCCGGGTGGTCGAACAACTCCTGCGGAGCAAACAAGGCGGGCTGGGTCGAAAAACTCTGTCTCATGACAAAACATACCCCACCAAACCATCTCAGGGAATCCCAAGAGTTTCGCTGAGGTCTCTGTAAGGATGACAAAGAAGGCGAAAACGCTGCAACCTAGCGGAAACGCCACAGCGAAGACTAGCCCGGCAATCATGTCAGGGCCCTCACCGCCAACCAGCCAAACCGGAAAGCCGATGCAAAGTATTGGAAGCAGGACCAATCCGGCGAAGAACACTCCACACCACGATGCGGAACGGAAAGCTTCACGCGCAGTGGGATTGTTTTCGTCGAATTCTGTTAGCTGCCAAGCAACCTGAGCGCGCTGAATAAGTTTTGAACCGACCACCTTCTCCCAGCAAGGCCCTACAACACTCTCAAAAATAAGCATTAGAAGTGAACCTGCACAGAGGCTAACCAATCCGACGGCGACCACAAAACCTAACGGCCAGTCCAGTATCGGCTCCGTCAGAACCGCATCCCATCCGTTGGCAATCCACCGGGCCAGGGCGTGATACGATGTCGCGAAAGACTGGAAAATATCGCGGAGCGTCATTGCGAGACGGTGCAGGCAAGAATGCCCGCCTGTCAATGCAAGGCAAGTGTTTACGAAGGGTGTTTCCTTTTCCGCCACCTAGCTGCTGACTTCCGACAGGCTTCCCGGCAGTATCGCGCATCCGTCCGCTTGTTTTGACCCAGTTCGTCGCCACACCATTGGCACGACCACATGCCCAGCGCCAAGCGGCGCGTCATCTTTATTGCCCGCGCCCGCCGGTTGCGGTTCTGCGGGCCTCGGCTTCTCGGCGGCCATGAAAAATAGGGGATGAAGGTTGCGAGCAACCGCCCCTCCCTCACTCTGCCGGGAACACCGGGCTGTCCTTGACGACGCCGTAGGCGAAGCTGGTGTCGATCGAGCCGATTCCGCCGATGCGCTGGAGCCGGGCGCGGATGAACGCCTCGTAGGCGTCGAGCGAGGCGACGACGACCCGAAGCTGGTAGTCGGTCTGGCCGGTCATGACGTGGCATTCGGTCACTTCTTGCATCCGGCCCACCTCGCGCTCGAAGGTCTGCACGGTGGTTTCGTCGTGGCGCTCCAGGCGGATGCGCACGAAGGCGGTGATCGCGAGGCCGCAGGCGCGCGCGTCCACCCGCGCGGCGTAGCCGCGGATCACGCCCGCCTTTTCGAGATTGCGCACCCGGCGCAGGCAGGGCGAGGGCGAGAGGCTGACCTGTGCGGCGAGGTCCTGGTTCGATATGCGCCCGTCGCGTTGCAGGGCGCGGATGATCTGGCGGTCCTTGTCGTCCATTTTGGGCCTCATGTTGGCAGATTATGCCAAAATACTGCGATAGATTGGGATACAAAGCAATCCATGCCCCGACATGATGCGATATCCTGCCACAAACAGGAGATCAGACATGAGCAATTCCCAAGGCTTCGCCACCCGCGCCATCCATCTCGGGTACGACCCGCTTGACCACGAGGGCGCGCTGACGCCGCCGCTGCACCTGACCTCGACCTTTGCCTTCGAGTCGGCCGAGGCGGGGGGCGAGCTATTCGCCGGGGAGCGCGCGGGCCACGTCTATTCGCGCATCTCGAACCCCACGCTCGACCTGCTGGAGCGCCGCGCGGCCTCGCTCGAGGGGGCCGAGGCGGGGCTGGCGCTGGCCTCCGGGATGGGGGCGATCACGTCCGTCTTGTGGACGCTGCTGGCGCCCGGCGACGAGGTGATCGTGGACCAGACGCTCTACGGCTGCACGTTTGCGTTCATGCATCACGGGCTGCGCAAGTTCGGTATCACGGTGACCCATGTGGACATGACCGAGCCCGAGAACCTTCGCGCGGCGATCTCTGACCGCACCCGCGTGGTCTATTTCGAGACGCCCGCCAACCCCAACATGCGGCTGGTGGATATCGAGGCGGTGGCGGCCATCGCCCACGAGGGCGGCGCGCAGGTGGTGGTGGACAACACCTATGCCACCCCTTACCTGACGCGCCCGATCACGCTGGGTGCCGACCTGGTGGTGCATTCGGCGACCAAGTACCTGGGCGGGCATGGCGACCTGGTGGCCGGGCTGGTCGTGGGCCGTGCCGAGGCGATTGGCGAGATCCGGCTGGTGGGCATGAAGGACATGACCGGCGCGGTGATGGCACCGTTCAACGCGATGCTGGTGATGCGTGGGCTCAAGACGCTGAGCCTGAGAATGGAGCGACATTGCGCCAGCGCGCGCGTGGTGGCCGAGTGGCTGGAGGGGCACCCGGAGGTGGCGGCCGTGCATTACCCGGGGCTGGAGAGCTTTGGCCAGCATGCGCTGGCCTGCCGACAGATGGCGCTGCCCGGCGCGATGATCGCCTTCGAGCTGACAGGCGGGCTGGAGGCCGGGCGCCGGATGATGAACGGGCTGCGGATGATCGCGCGCGCCGTGTCGCTGGGCGATGCCGAGACGCTGATCCAGCATCCCGCCTCGATGACGCATTCGACCTACAGCGCCGAGGAGCGCGCCGAGCACGGAATCGGCGACGGGCTGATCCGGCTGTCGGTGGGGCTTGAGGATGTTGCCGATATCCTCGACGATCTGGACGGGGCGCTGAGCCGTACCGTGCTCCGCGATACCGCCTGATATGTCCATCTCCAGCACGAAAGCATCCTGATGCCATTCCAGATTTCCATCGGTCCGAACCTGCGCAAATCGCCGTTCTTCGACGCCACCGTTCGAAGCGGGGTGCGGGGGTTCTCGGTCTACAATCACATGCTGATCCCCGGGCATTTCGGCGATCCCGATGCCGAGTATGACCGGCTGATGACCGGGGTGGCGATGTGGGACGTGGCGGCGCAGCGGCAGGTGGAGCTGACCGGGCCGGATGCCGGGCGGCTGGCGCAGTACCTGACGCCGCGCGACCTGACCAAGACGCGGATCGGGCAGGGCCGTTACGTGCCGCTATGCGATCACGAGGGGTGGCTCATCAACGACCCGGTGCTGCTGAAGCTGGCCGAGGACCGGTATTGGCTGTCGGTCGCCGACAGCGACATTCACCTGTGGGCCGCGGCCATCGGGCGCGAGCGGCGCTGGGACGTGGCGGTGGGTGAGCCGGACGTGTCGCCGCTGGCGATTCAGGGGCCGAAGGCGGTGCTGGTGGCCGAGGCGCTGTTCGGTCCGCGCGTGCGGGACATGCGGTATTTTGGCTTCGAGGAAACCGAGCTGCACGGCATCCCGCTGCTCCTCGCGCGGTCGGGCTGGTCCAAGCAGGGCGGGTTCGAGCTGTATCTGAGGGATGGCGCGCGCGGTGGCGAGCTGTGGGACCTGGTGGCCGAGGCGGGTGCGCCCTGGGGGATCGGACCCGGGGCGCCCAACGATATCGAGCGGCTGGAAAGCGGGCTCGTTTCCTACGGGGCCGACATGCGCTGGCAGGGTGCGCGGGCGGACCCGTTCGAGATGGGGCTGGGTGCGCTGGTCGATCTCGGGGCGGGGCACGATTTCGTCGGTCGCGCGGCATTGGAGCGGATCGCGGCGCAGGGCCCGGCGCGCAGGCGCGTGGGGCTTGTGCTCGATGGCCGCCCGACGCCGCCGGGCCATCCGGTGCCGCTGATGTTGGGGGAGACGGGTGTAGGGCGGGTTTGCGAGTTTGCGTTTTCCCGGCGCCTTGGGCAGACCATCGGTGTCGGGATTGTGCGGGCGGACCTGGCGGAGGATACGGCGGGGCTGACGGTCGCGCTGGAGGGCGGAACGGTGCCTGCGCGGATTGCGCCGTTGCCGTTCGCGGACCAGTGAAAACAGGGGGATGGGGCGCGCCATGACCGAGACAGAGACCGAGCACCTCAAGACCGTCGAGCAGCGGCTGTTGTGGCTGTCGCACTGGATGATCCATCACGCCAACCACGTCCGGCCCAAGGTGGACGGGATCAAGACGGGCGGGCATCAGGCGAGCTCGGCGTCGATGGTGTCGATCATGACGGCGCTCTATTTCTCGACGCTGCGTCCCGAGGACCGGGTGGCGGTCAAGCCGCACGCCTCGCCGGTGTTTCACGCGATGCAATACCTGATGGGCAACCTCGACCGCGCGCGGATGGAGGCGTTTCGCGGCCTGGGCGGTGTGCAGAGCTATCCAAGCCGCACCAAGGACGTGGATGACGTGGATTTCTCCACCGGGTCGGTGGGCCTTGGCGTGGCGATCACGAGTTTTGCCGCGCTGGTGCAGGATTACATTACCGCCAAGGAGTGGGGGGCCGATGTGCCGCTCGGGCGCATGGTGGCGCTGGTGGGCGATGCGGAGTTGGACGAGGGCAATGTCTACGAGGCGTTGCAGGAGGGCTGGAAGAACGACCTGCGCAATTGCTGGTGGATCATCGATTATAACCGCCAATCGCTGGACGGGATCGTGCGCGAGCGGCTGTTCGAGCGGATCGAGAAGATTTTCGACGCCTTCGGCTGGGATGTGGTGCGTGTGAAATACGGCGCGCTGCAACGGGCGGCCTTTGCCGAACCGGGGGGCGAGGCGCTGCGCGACTGGATCGACCAATGCCCCAACGCGGAATATTCGGCGCTGACCTATATGGGCGGCGCGGTCTGGCGGCAGCGGCTGATGAACGACCTGGGCGATCAGGGCGAGGTGACCGCGCTGATCGAGCGGCGGAGCGATCGAGAACTGGCGGCGTTGATGGAAAATCTCGGCGGCAATTGCGTGGCGACCATGGCCGAGACCTTCGCGAGCATCGACCACGACCGCCCGACCTGTTTCCTCGCCTACACGATCAAGGGCTGGGGCACGCCCATTGCCGGGCACAAGGACAACCACGGCGGGCTGATGACAAAGGCGCAGATGGCCGAGTGGCAGACGCACATGGGCATCCCCGAGGGGCAGGAATGGGAACGCTTTGCCGGGGTCGAAGATGTGGACAGCCTGCGCACCTTTCTCGACGGTGTGCCGTTCTTTGCCAAGGGCGCGCGGCGGTATGGAGACGCACGGCTGGCGGTGCCCGAAGTTGCGGCGGTGACGGACCGCGAAATCTCGACGCAGATGGCATTCGGCAAGATGCTTGACGGGCTGGCGCGGGGCGACAGTGCGCTCGCGGCGCGCATCCTGACCACCTCGCCGGACGTGACGGGCACCACCGGGCTGGGGCCGTGGGTCAACCGTCGCAAGCTGTTTTCGCGGACCGAGCAGCGCGATGCCTTTATCGAGCATCGCATCCCCTCGACCGCGAAATGGAATTTCTCGCCCGAGGGGCAGCACCTTGAGCTCGGTATCGCCGAGATGAACCTCTTTCTGCTTCTGGGGGCGGCGGGGCTGGCACACAGCCTGTGGGGCCGGCGGCTCATCCCCATAGGCACGGTCTATGATCCGTTCGTGCATCGCGGGCTCGATGCGCTCAATTACGCCTGCTACCAGGATGCGCGATTCATCGTGGCGGGGACGCCATCGGGGGTGACGCTGGCGCCCGAGGGGGGCGCGCACCAATCGGTGGGCACGCCGCTGACGGGCATGGCGCAGGACGGGCTGGCGAGTTTCGAGCCCGCCTTTGCCGACGAGCTGGCGGTGATCCTGGAATGGGCCTTTGACTACTTGCAGCGCGATGGCGAGGGCGACAGGGGAGGCGGCGTGGACGAGCGGACGTGGCTGCGCGACGAGACCGGCGGCTCGGTTTACCTGCGGCTGAGCACCAAGCCGCTGGAACAGCCCGGCAAGCGCGCCGATGATGCGTTCCGGCAGGGCGCCATCGACGGGGCTTACTGGCTGCGCTCGCCAGGGCCGAATTGCGAGGTGGTGATCGCCTATCAGGGCGCGGTGGCTGACGAGGCCATCGCGGCGGCGGGGCTGGCGGGCGGCTCGCGCCGCGACGTGGGTGTGCTGGCGGTGACTTCGGCGGACCGGCTCAACGCGGGCTGGACCGCGGCGCAGCGCGAGCGCGCGCGCGGCAACGCGGATGCGGTGAGCCATGCCGAGCGGCTGCTTGCCCCGCTGCCGCGGCACTGCACGCTGGTGACGGTGATCGACGGGCACCCCGCGACGCTGGCCTGGCTGGGGGCGGTGGCCGGGCACCGGACGATTTCCCACGGGGTGGAGCATTTCGGGCAGACGGGCACCATCGGCGATCTCTACCGGCATTTCCGTATCGACCGCGACGCCGTTGCCGCCTCGGCCACCGGGCGCTGAGCGGGCCGAATAGGGGCTTGTAACCTGCCGGGATCGGCGCGCAGTCTGGCGGGCAGGACCAAGCGGCAAGGGAGAGCGGGATGGATCTGGGTTTGCGGCCCGAGTGGCGGGCGCGTCTCGAACAAGTGGCGGCGATGGTGCGCGACGAGATCGCGCCCTGCGAGGCGGAATTCCACGCCGAGGTGGCGCGCGGCGACCGCTGGGCGCTCAGCCCGCGGCAGGTGGAGATCCTCGACGGGCTGAAGGCGCAGGCGCGGGCCGAGGGGCTGTGGAACCTGTGGCTGACCGACGAGGGCGGGGCCGGGCTGCGCACCGTGGACTATGCCTATTTCGCCGAAGTCATGGGCCGCAGCCCGCTGGCGCCGGAGGTGTTCAACTGCAACGCGCCCGATACTGGCAACATGGAGGTGTTTCACCGCTATGGCAGCGCCGAGATGAAGGCGCGGTGGCTGAAACCGCTGATGGAGGGGGAAATCCGCTCGGCCTACCTGATGACCGAACCGGAGGTGGCAAGCTCTGACGCGACCAACATCGCCATGTCCTGCGTGCGCGAGGGGGACGAATACGTGCTCGACGGCGAGAAGTGGTGGGCCACGGGCGCGGGCGATCCGCGCTGTGCCGTCTATATCGTGATGGTGCGGACCGGCGGCGACGACCTGCCGAAGCATCAGCGTCACGCGATGATCGTGGTGCCCGCCGATAGCCCCGGCATCGAGGTGCTGCGCGCGATGGAGGTCTACGGCCATGATGACGCGCCGCACGGACACATGCATATCCGGTTTACCGGGGTGCGGGTGCCGGCGGAGAACCTGCTGCTGGGCGAGGGGCGCGGCTTCGAGATCGCGCAAGGCAGGCTGGGGCCGGGGCGCATCCACCACTGCATGAGGGCCATCGGCATGGCCGAGGCGGCGCTGGAGATGATGTGCCGCCGCGGCCTCGAGCGGGAGGCGTTCGGCAAGCCGTTGGCGCAACTGGGGGCGAATCACGACATCATCGCCGAGTGCCGGATGGAGATCGAGCAGGCGCGGCTCTTATGCCTCAAGGCCGCCTGGATGATGGATCAGGGCGACGCGCGCGCCGCCGCGCCGTGGATTCACCAGATCAAGGTGGTCGCGCCGCGCGTGGCGCTGAAGGTGGTGGACGAGGCGGTGCAGTTGTTCGGCGCGCAGGGCATCAGCCAGGATGTGCCGCTCGCGGCGATGTGGACGCATCTGCGCACGTTGCGCCTGGCCGACGGGCCGGACGCGGTCCACCGGCGGCAGGTGGCGCGGGCGGAACTGCGGCGGCACACGCAGGAGAAGGTGTGAACGGGGCGCGGCCCGGGTGGGGGCGCTGCCCCCACACCCCCCGGGATATTTCCGGCAAGATGAAGCCAAGGCGCGCGCATTCGCGCACAGGCATGTCTGCGCCAGAGCACCGGCCTCACGATGTGGTGACCGGCGGGGCGGTTACATGGCGCGCGGCCCCTGATTAGCTATGGCGTGAGCGTAATCAAAGGAGGCTTACATGACTGCCGAATTCAAGATCACCACTGCCCCGGTGAGCGACGATGCCGCTAAAGGCGCGGCCAAGGAGATGCTGGACGGCGCGCGCGCCAAGCTCGGTTTCGTTCCGAACATGTATCGCGGCATGGCGATCAATCCGGGGCTGCTGAGTACCTATCTGCACGGCTATGCGCATTTCCGAGAGCAGGGCAATTTCACGCCGCCGGAGCAGGAGGTCGTGTTCCTGACCATCTCGCTCGCAAATGGCTGCGACTATTGCACCGCCGCGCACTCGATGCTGGCGGTGAATGTCTCGAAGCTGTCGGAGGCGCACACGCAGGCGCTGCGCGACGGCAAGCCGCTCGATGATGCCAAGCTGGAAGCGCTGCGTCGCTTTACCCATCACATGTGGGAGACGCGCGGCCTGCCGACGAAGGCCGAGGCCGAGGTGTTCAAGGCCGCGGGATATTCGGATATCCACGTGCTGGAGATCATCCTCGCGATGTCCGTGAAGACGATCAGCAACTATGCGAACCACGTGAATCACACGCAGGTGGACGACGCCTTCGCCGCCTTCGCGGTGGACAAGACGGTGGCGGCGGCCTGAGCCGCGCCTAGCTATTGCGCCCCTGCGCGTCGGGGGCGCAGAACATCTCGTACAGGACGCCGAGCAGGCGTTCGGCGCGCGCGTCGGCAAGGCTGTAGTAGATGATCTTGCCGTCGCGGCGCGTGCGTACCAGGCCCTCGTGGCGCAGCCGCGCGAGCTGTTGCGAGACGGCCGCCTGTCGCGCGCCGAGGAGGGCCTCGAGCTCTGAGACGGATTTCTCGCCGGTGACGAGGTAGCACAGGATCATCAGCCGCCCCTCGTGGCCGAGCGCGCGCAGGAATTCAGCCGCGTCGGTGGCGTTCTGCTGCATCTGCGCCAGGTCGGCGCTGTCGGGGGCGGTCGTGAGCATGTGCCATTGCTCCTTTTCGCTCAATCTAGGGCGATTTCGCGCTCGCGGCAATTGCCAAACCCGTGATCGCGGGGGGTGTGCCCGGAGCGGGCTCAGACTTTTGTGCAACACGGCGTCGAATCGCGCGCGCGCCCTTGCAGGGGGTGGGGCGCGTCACTAAGACTCCGTTAGCACGCCGTCGGTTACGATCGGCGAAACCTATTGGCGCGGACAGGACGGCCGGGCCGCAACAGCAGGCGGGACAGGATGAAAGACCCTTTCGAGACATACATGAACACGCTCGTGCCCATGGTGGTCGAGCAGACCAGCCGGGGCGAACGCGCCTATGACATCTTCTCGCGGCTCCTGAAGGAGCGGATCATCTTTCTCAGCGGGCCGGTGCATGATGGCATGTCGAGCCTGATCGTGGCGCAGCTTCTGCACCTCGAGGCGGAGAATCCGTCCAAGGAAATCAGCATGTACATCAACAGCCCCGGCGGCGTGGTGACGAGCGGGCTGTCGATCTACGACACCATCCAGTACATCAAGCCCAAGGTCAGCACGCTGGTCATCGGACAGGCGGCGAGCATGGGGTCGCTGCTGCTCACCGCGGGCGAGCCGGGGATGCGGTTTTCGCTGCCCAACAGCCGGATCATGGTGCACCAGCCCTCGGGCGGCTACCAGGGACAGGCCACCGACATCATGATTCACGCCAAGGAAACGCAGAAGCTCAAGGACCGGCTCAACGAGATCTATGTCCGCCATACCGGGCAGGATATCGAAACCGTCGAGGCGGCGCTGGAGCGCGACAATTTCATGTCGCCCGAAGAGGCGAAGGAATGGGGCCTCATCGACGAGATCGTGACCAACCGTAACAAGCCCGGCGACGGCGATGACGCCAAATGAGGCGATGAATGAACGGTGATCGCCCGTGCGCGGGCGGTCGAGAAAATCGCATTGTGGTGCTATCCACCCTGACTTAAGCTGGTGGAACGAACGAGACGAGACGACGCGCATGCCGCCCGACCGGCGGCGCTGAAAGGAAAGCCATGGCGAACAATTCCGGCGACAGCAAGAACACGCTCTATTGCAGTTTTTGCGGAAAGAGCCAGCACGAGGTGCGCAAGCTGATCGCAGGGCCCACGGTATTCATCTGCGATGAATGCGTGGAACTGTGCATGGACATCATCCGCGAGGAGACCAAGAGCGCGGGGCTCAAGGCGACCGACGGCGTGCCCACGCCGCACGACATCGCCAAGGTGCTCGACGATTACGTGATCGGCCAGGCGATGGCCAAGCGCGTGCTCTCGGTGGCGGTGCACAACCACTACAAGCGGCTCAACAACTCTGGCAAGAGCGACATCGAGCTCAACAAGTCGAACATCCTGCTGATCGGCCCGACCGGCTGTGGCAAGACGCTGCTGGCGCAGACGCTGGCGCGCATTCTCGATGTGCCGTTCACGATGGCCGATGCCACCACGCTGACCGAAGCCGGCTATGTCGGCGAGGACGTGGAGAACATCATCCTCAAGCTGTTGCAGTCGAGCGAATACAATGTCGAGCGCGCGCAGCGCGGCATCGTCTATATCGACGAGGTTGACAAGATCACCCGCAAGTCCGAGAACCCGTCGATCACCCGCGACGTCAGTGGCGAGGGCGTGCAGCAGGCGCTGCTGAAGCTGATGGAAGGCACCGTGGCGAGCGTGCCGCCGCAGGGCGGGCGCAAGCATCCGCAGCAGGAATTCCTGCAGGTGGACACCACCAACATCCTGTTCATCTGCGGCGGGGCATTCGCCGGGCTCGACAAGATCATCTCTCAGCGCGGCAAGGGCAGCGCGATGGGCTTTGGCGCCGATGTGCGCGACGAGGACGAGCGCGGCATCGGCGAGGTCCTGTCGTCGCTGGAGCCGGAGGATTTGCTCAAGTTCGGGCTGATCCCGGAATTCGTCGGCCGCCTGCCGGTGCTGGCGACGCTGGAGGATCTCGACGAGGAGGCGCTCGTCACCATCCTGACCGAGCCAAAGAACGCGCTGATCAAGCAGTATCAGCGCCTGTTCGAGCTGGAGAACGCGACGCTGACCTTTACCGACGATGCGCTCAAGGCGATCGCCAAGCGCGCCATCGCCCGCAAGACCGGGGCGCGGGGGCTGCGCTCGATCCTTGAGGATATCCTGCTCGATACGATGTTCGACCTGCCCAGCCTTGAGAATGTCGAGGAAGTGGTGGTCAACGAGGAGGCGGCGACATCGGACGCCGCGCCGCTGATCATCTATGCCGAGACCAAGGGCAAGAAGGGCGGCGCGAGCGCCGGCTGAGTAGTCACGCCTGTGGAAAGAGGCCCGCGCCGGGAGGCGGGGGCCTTTTTCGTTGAAGGCGCGTGGGCGATTGGCCTGTTCCTGCCATGCGCATCCTGCCCTCGGCGCGGGACAAGGCGCGTTTACGCGCCGCCGCGCAGCGCCCGCCCGAGGGGGCGGTCGGGCGCTGCGCGGCTCATCGCCAAATGCCCAACGCCCGCTTCACGCCATCCCCCGCGCTCACCCCCGTCCGCGATAGGGCGGCACGCCCTGGTCGGGCAGCCAGACCCCCTCGGGCGCGGGGCCGGTCTGCCAGAACACGTCGATGGGGATGCCGCCGCGCGGATACCAGTAGCCGCCGATGCGCAGCCATTGGGGGCTGAGGAACTCGACCAGCCGCCGGGCGATGGAAACCGTGCAATCCTCGTGGAACGCGCCGTGGTTGCGAAAACTGGTTAGGTAGAGCTTGAGTGACTTGCTCTCTACCAGCCACGCGCCCGGCACGTAGTCGATCACCAGATGCGCGAAATCCGGCTGGCCGGTCATCGGACAGAGCGAGGTAAACTCCGGCGCGGTGAAGCGCACCGCGTAGGCGGTGTCGGCCTGCGGGTTGGCGACGCGTTCGAGTTCCGCCTCCTCGGGGCTTTGCGGCACGCGGGTCGCGCCGCCAAGCTGCGTCAGGTCCTTGTAGATGTCGTTGTCGCTCATCGTGGTCTCCTTTTACACGCCGCGCTTGTTGCCCCAGAGCGTCACGTGCAGTTGCGGCAGAACGGTCGCCGCGAACCAGCCATCGGCCACCACCCGATCCACCAGCCAGCGCATCCGCGCGTCGATGCCCGCCTGGTCCAGCACCGCCGTGTCATCTCCGGGCGGGGGCGGGGTGTGGTTGCCCGGTTGCAGGTAGACGGCCAAGGATGGATACCGCGCTGCCACCTCGCGTGCCCAGTGGTAATCGACCTCGTCGAACACGACGATCTTGAGCACCGTCGGCGCATCGCCCGCGGCGGCGCGGCAAGCGTCGAACGCTGCCCAGTCCACCGCCATGCCCGACGAGGGCGGCTTGGGCGAAAGCACCAGCATGTCGAGATCGGCGAACCAGTCGCGCGCGACAGAGCCTTGGGTCTCCATCGCGAATCGGTAGCCGCGCGCGTGGCCCATCCCGATCAGTGGGCCAAGCGGCTGGATCGCGGGATTGCCGCCCGAGAGCGTGACGAGGATCGGCCGGTCGCCCGAGAGGCGGGCCACCTCGGCCATCACGTCCGCGGGCTGCATCGGCGCCCATGTGTGGCGATACCCTGCGTCCACCGCGTGCAGGCTGTCGCACCACGAACAGCGGTAATCGCAGCCGCCGGTGCGCACGAATACGGTGGGCTGCCCGATCAGCGCGCCCTCGCCCTGGATGGTGGGCCCGAAGATTTCCGAGACGCGGACGGGATCGGTCACGGCCGGTATTCCGCCCATGTTTTGGGTGTCTCGCTCACCCGCACCGCCGAGACCTCGGGCCAGCGGGCGCGGCACCAGTCGAAGAAATGCCGCGCCATGCGCTCGGCTGTCACGCAACCGTCGCCCAGAACGTCGTTGAGGTGGCGGTGGTCGAGATGGTCGTCGATGTAGGATTTCAGCGCGGCAAGGTCGTGATAGTCGCGCACGAATCCGGTCTCGTCTAGGTCCACGGCGGCCAGTTCCACCACCACGATATAGTTGTGCCCGTGCAGGCGCGCGCAGGGATGCCCCTCGCGCAGACCGAAGAGCTGATGCGAGGCGGAGAAGTGGAATTCCTTGGTGATCCGGTACATCAGCGCCCCTCCACCGCGGCCTGCCAGTAATCGGGGTCGTCATAGGCGGTTGGGTCCGCGACCCCGGCGAGGTGGAACGCCTCGCGCCGCTCGACGCAGGTGCCGCAGCGCCCGCAATGGTGCAGCCCCCCCTTGTAGCACGACCACGTTTCGGCAAAGGGCACGCCGAGGTGCGCGCCATCGGCCACGATATCGGCCTTGGAGCCGTGGACATAGGGCGTCCAGAGCTCCACCTCGGCCACGCCTTCGAGCGCGTGATCCTGCATCGCCTGGAAGGCGGCGATGAAGCCGGGGCGGCAATCGGGGTAGATGAAATGATCGCCGCCATGCACCGCCGCCGCGACCGCACCCGCCTTTTGCGCCGCCGCCATGCCGAAGGCCACGGCCAGCATGATGGCGTTGCGGTTGGGGACGATGGTGATCTTCATCGTGTCCTCGGCGTAATGGCCGTCGGGCACGTCGACGTCGTCGGTGAGCGCCGAGCCTGAGAGCGCCGCGCCCACGCCGCGCAGATCGACCACCCGGTGCGGCACGCCGAGCCGCGCGGCGCAGGCGCGCGCGCTCTCGACCTCCTTGACGTGGCGTTGCCCGTAGTCGAACGACAAGAGCGCCGCGAGACGGCGCTCGGCGGCGGTCTTGTGGGCGAGGGTCACGGAATCGAGCCCGCCCGAGCAGATGACGATTGTATCCATACGCTTGTCGTCCTTGTTTTTTAGAGCGGGTAGGCTGCGACCGCTTGGGCCCGCGCCTTACGCCTTTCGCGCGATCATGGCAAGACGTCCGCCCCGCGCAATTCGCTTGGAGCGCCGCCGAGTGCGCGGCATAACGGGGACATGGAGACCGAGAAACTCGCCTTCGATCATGCGCCGGTCGGGCTTGCCGTGTTGGAGCACCGGATCATCCGCACCTGCAACCGGCAATTCGCCGCGATCTTTGGCGGGGATCCGGGCGATTACGCGGGCGTGCCGCTGGCGCGATTCTACCCTTCGATCGAGGATTATCGCCGGATCGGCTCGGACGCGCTGGCCGTGATGCGCGAGACCGGGCGCTATGCCGATGAGCGGGTGATGCGGCGCGGCTCGGGCGCGCTGTTCTGGTGCCGGGTGCGGGGGCAGTCGCTGACGCCCGACGCGCCGTTCGCGCGCGGCATCTGGTCATTTGCCGATCTCTCGGACGAGCGCCCGCTCGTCGCGCTCACACGGCGCGAGCGCGAGGTGGCGATCCTGACGTGCCGCGGGCTCACGTCCAAGGAAATCGGGCTGGAGCTGGGATTGAGCCATCGCACCATCGAGGTCTACCGCGCCCGCTTGCTGGAGAAATTCGGCGCGCGCAAGCTGGCCGAACTGGTGGCGAAGCTGTCGGGAATGCCGCTCTGAGCCCGGGTATCGTGGGGGAAATGGCCGCTTTTCTCAGGCATCTGCATGCCCTATAAGCGTCGGAAACCATTGCGATGGGCGCGGCCTGCGCGCACCATCGCCGTTACCGAGGAAGCAAATGTCGAACGAAACGCATGAATCGGACGTGGCCTTTATCCGGGCGCTCGCGGAGTTGTTGAACGAGAACGATCTTACCGAGCTGTCAGTCAAACGCGAATACGGGCAGGACGACACGCTCAACGTGCGGGTGAGCCGACGGGGGGAGACCGTCACCACGCAGGTGAGCAGCGCGCCCGCGGCGCCTGCCGTTGCGCCGGCCGCCGCGGCGTCGGCGCCCGCGGCCGCCCCCGTCGAGCCCGTGGATGATCCCGCGAGCCACCCCGGCGCCGTCACCTCGCCGATGGTCGGCACCGTCTACATGCAGGCCGAGCCCGGCGCGCCCTCCTTTGTCAGCGTGGGTCAGCAGGTGAGCGAGGGCGACACGCTGCTGATCATCGAGGCGATGAAAACCATGAACCACATCCCCGCGCCGCGTGCGGGCACCGTCCGGCGCATCCTGATCGAGGATGGCGCGGCGGTCGAATACGGCGCACCGCTGATGATTATCGAGTGAGGCGGGCATGTTCGACAAGATACTTGTGGCCAACCGCGGTGAGATCGCGCTCCGCGTGATCCGCGCGGCGCGCGAAATGGGCATCCGCTCGGTCGCCGTCCATTCCACGGCGGATGCCGACGCGATGCATGTGCGCATGGCCGACGAGACCGTGTGCATCGGCCCGCCGTCATCGTCGGAGAGCTACCTGTCGATCCCCGCGATCATCGCCGCCTGCGAGGTGACCGGTGCGCAGGCGGTCCATCCGGGCTATGGCTTCCTGTCGGAGAACGCCAATTTCGTGCAGATCGTCGAGGATCACGACCTCACCTTCATCGGCCCCTCGGCTGAACATATCCGCATCATGGGCGACAAGATCACCGCCAAGGACACGATGAAGGCGCTGGGCGTGCCGTGCGTGCCCGGCTCGGAGGGGGGCATCGCCGATGTCGCGGCGGCCAAGGCGCTGTGCGCCGAGATCGGCTATCCGGTGATCGTCAAGGCGACGGCGGGTGGCGGCGGGCGCGGCATGAAGGTGGCGCGCGACGAGGGCGAGCTCGAGCGCGCCTTTCTCACCGCGCGGTCCGAGGCCAAGGCCGCGTTTGGCAATGACGAGGTCTATATCGAGAAGTACCTGACCACGCCGCGCCATATCGAGGTGCAGGTGTTCGGCGACGGCAAGGGCCGTGCCGTGCATCTGGGCGAGCGGGACTGCTCGCTCCAGCGGCGTCACCAGAAGGTGCTGGAAGAGGCGCCCGGCCCTTGCATCACCGACGAGGAGCGCGCGCGTATCGGCGCGATCTGTGCCGATGCCTGCGCCAATATCAACTATCGCGGCGCTGGCACGATCGAGTTTCTCTACGAGAACGGCGAGTTCTTTTTCATCGAGATGAACACGCGGTTGCAGGTCGAGCACCCGGTGACCGAGGCGATCTTTGGCGTGGACCTCGTGCGCGAGCAGATCCGCGTGGCCGAGGGGCTGCCGATGTCCTTCACGCAGGAGGAGCTGGTGATCAACGGCCACGCCATCGAGGTGCGAATTAATGCCGAGAAGCTGCCGGATTTCGCGCCGCGCCCGGGCACCATCACGCAGTTTCACGCGCCCGGCGGGCTTGGTGTGCGGATGGATTCGGCGCTCTATGACGGCTATCGCATCCCGCCCTATTACGACAGCCTGATTGCCAAGCTGATCGTTCACGGGGCCGACCGTGACACCGCGCTGCGCCGCTTGGCCCGTGCGCTGGGCGAATTGATCGTGGACGGGGTGGACACCACGGTGCCGCTGTTTCACGCGCTGCTGCAGGAGGAAGACATCCGCAGCGGCAACTACAATATCCACTGGCTCGAACACTGGCTCGAAACCAACTTGCGGGAGTGATGCCCGCCTTCCTGCCCCCCGCGCTGCTCTTGCGCGCTTATGCTGCCGGCATTTTCCCGATGGCCGAGCATCGCGACGATGCCGAGGTGTTCTGGGTCGATCCGCCGCGCCGGGGCGTGCTGCCGCTGGACGGATTTCACCTCTCACGCAGTCTTGCCCGCCGGATGCGGCGGGGTGGATATACCGTCACGCTCGATGCCGATTTCGCGGGCGTGGTGGATGCCTGCGCCGACCGGGACGATACCTGGATCAGCGCGCCAATCCGCGAGGCCTACCTGGAGCTGTACGCGCGCGGACACGCGCATTCGCTGGAGGTGTGGGAAGAGGGCGCGCTGGTGGGCGGGGTCTATGGCGTCACGCTCGGGCGCGCGTTCTTTGGCGAGAGCATGTTCTCGCGCCGCGCCGACGGCTCGAAACAGGCGCTGGCGCACCTGGTCGATCACCTGCGGCGCTGTGGCTTCGTCCTGTTTGACACGCAGTTCATCACGCCGCATCTGGCGCGGCTGGGGGCTGTCGAGATCGACCGCGCCGCGTATCGTGCGCGGCTTTCGGAGGCGCTGGAGACAGAGGCGGATATAACGGCGCTACCGCTGGAGGGCGACCCGGCTCAGGTGGTGCAGCGCATCACCCAGACATCGTAGCGCGGATGTTCCAGCGCGTTGAGCGCGGGCGATGAGGCCAGCATCCAGCCGTCGAACCACAGCTTGCCGCCTTGCGTCTCGCGGATGGTAACATGGGCATAGGCATCGCCCGCCGGGTTGCCCTCGGGGTAGCGGCACTCGGTCAGCTTTACAGTGAGCGAGCCGAACTCGGCGACCTCGCCATTGGCAAGGTCGAGGTCGCGCAGCTCTGTGGTGATCTTGTCCAGCCCGCGCAGCACCGCGCCGCGCCCCGGGGCCGTGTCCTCCTGCGCGCCCGCGCCCTGCGCGCAGGCGATCAGCAGACAGGTCGCCGCTGCGCGGATCATTGCTCGGCTCCGTCCTCGTTGCCGGATACGAATTTCATCAAGAGCGAGACGAGGCTGACCGATCCTTGGGTGAACTCGATCTCGTCGCCCGGCGCGAAGTAAAAGGGCGAGCCCCCGGGCAGGATTTCGACGTAATTACCGCCCAGCAACCCCTCGGACGAGATCGCCACGGCGCTGTCATCGGGGACGTCGATGCCCTCGCTTACGGTAAAGATCGCCTTGGCGCGATAGGTGCCGGGATCGAGGCGCAGCTCGGTCACGCGGCCCACCTTGACGCCCGCGAGGCGCACATCGGTGCCCGTGCTGACGCCGTCGGCGCTGCGGAAACTGGCGTTGAGGGTATATTCCTCGCCCGCTGTGGTGAAGCCGGTGGTCTTGCCGGCATAGGCGACGAAGCCAAGCGCCACGGCCAGCACCAGCCCACCCACGAGGACCTCGGTCTTGTTCTCGGACATGGCTTTGCCCCTATTCCGGCGTCCACGCCTCGTAGTCGCGCCGCTCGACCGGTTCGGGGCGGCGAATCGACCCGGCGGGCGCATAGGCGAGCGGCGTACCGGTCAGGTTCTCCTGATGGGGCTTTTCCCATGCCTTGTGTGGCAGCGGCGCGTCGCTCGGTGGCTCGGCATAGGTGTAGTGCAGCCAGCCGTGCCAGTCGGGGCTTACCCGGCTGGCCTCGGCCTCGCCGTTGAAGATCACCCAGCGCTTCTTGCCGTCACGGGAGCGGTAGAAGATGTTGCCCTCCGTGTCCTCGCCCACCTTCACGCCGTTGCGCCAAGTGTAGAACTGGGTGTTGAGCGTCTGCCCGTTCCACCACGTCACGGCGCGCAATAGCGTGTTGAGAATACCCATCAGACCCTCCGGCTCATTCCCTGTCCGATATGGCGGATTTGATGGCAAAGGTCCAGTGCCGCGTGGGCGCGCCCGTGTCCGGGCGCGCCGGAATATCCGGCTCAGCAGGGCACGGTGCGGTAGGTGCCGTCGCCATTCGCATAGGCGCAGCGGTTGGTGCGGGTGTTGCGGGCGATGAGGGTACCCGCCGCCGCACCAGCCAACGTCGAGAGTACCGTCCATCCGGCATTGGCGTCGAACGCCGCGGCACCGATCAGGCCCGCGCCTGCGCCAAGGGCTGCGCCGGTCACTTCGCGGTTGTCGGTCGTGTCGATGCAGCCTGCCAGTGCGAGGCTCGCAAGTGCACCGATGATTGTGTTGCGTGTCATGTCATGCTCCTTTCCCGCCTGTGGCGGCCTGAGACTTTACCCAGCATAACGCAGGATCGTCCCGGGAAAAAAGCGGCATCGGCAAGGATTAGCCGGTCAGGGGATTGGCGGCGGGCGCTTGCGCCGCGCGCCCGAGAGCGCGTTGCCCGCGATGGCCGCCAGCAGGATCGCCCCGCCCACAAGCGTGGTAGGTTCGGCGCGCTCGCCCAGGAACAGCCAGACCCAGACCGGCCCGAGCACCACTTCGGACATCGACAGAAGCGTGAGTTCGGCGGCGGGGACACTGCGCGACCCGATCGTGTAGAGAATGAGACCGGCGCCGACCTGGAAGACGCCCATGGCGGTGGCAATCCCCGCGTCGCGAGGGATGAGCGACAGCGACAGGCCAAGCGAGAGGCAGATCACCGTCATGACCACGGTGCCAATGAGCCCTGAGAGCAGCACGGCGGGCATCATCTCGACCGCGCGGCCGCGGCGCAGCGCCACGGTGAACACGGCAAAGCCCAGCGCCGAGCCGAGCGCCGCGAGGTTCCCCCTGAGTGCCGCGCCGGAGGTCTTGTCCCAGACCATCACGGCGATGCCGCAGGCTGCCACGGCGATGGCGATCCAGGTGGCAGGGCGCACGCTCTCGCCGAGGATGACGCGCCCCAGCACCGCCGCGATCAGTGGGGCGGCGGCAAAGAGCATCATCGCGTTGGCAACGGAGGTGGACTGGATCGCCGCGATCCCGCCGGTATAGGCCGCGACGAGCGCGGTGCCGGCGATCACGCCGGGCCAGCCCATCGCGGCGATGCGCACCAGCGGCGCACGCCCCGAGCGCAGCCGCACCACGACGTAGAGAAACACGCTCATGGCGAGCGATCGGTAAAAGAGTATCTGCCAGACCGCCGCGTCCTCGATCAGGCGGATACCCAGCCCCACGGTGGACCACAAAACGCCCGCCATGAAGACCAGCAGATAGCCCGAGAGATCGCGTTCTGTGGTAGCCGTCATGCTCACGGCGCGCGATCGTCTTCTGGTCCGGGCTGCGGCGGCAGGTGACCTGGCGTGAAGGTGCTCTCGGCGATCACGGGTGGTGCGTCGCCGCGCCGCGCCGCGCGCATCTCGCGCCAGCCGATATAGAGCCCCGAGGCGATGATGAGCGTCATGCCCGCGAGCGTGGCGGGTGGCGGCACCTCGTCCCAGACCACGTAGGCGAGCAGCGCGGCGAAGGGCAGGTAGGTATAGTCGAAGGGTGCCACGAGGCTGGCATGGGCGACCTGGTAGGCGCGCGAGGCAAGCATGTAGGCCACCATCCCCACGAGGCCCAGCGCGGCGAGGGGGGCGAGGTTGGTCAGCGCGCCCGCGGGAAGGCCCCAGCGCAGGTGCTGCGTGGCCGCCGTGTCGGGCACGATCTGCGCCACGGCCCAGCCCGCGGGCAGGATCAGAACGCCCGAGAAGGCCAGCGTGTAGAGCCCCACCGTGAGCGTGCTCTCGCGCTCGCCGATTCGGCGGGCGAGGATCTGCGAGGCGGCGTAGCTGAGCCCGCAGAGAAGCGGCAGCACCGCCACCCAGTCGAGCCCGCCGCCGGGCCGCATGGCGATCACCACACCCGCGAAGCCCACGACGAGCGCCGCCACGCGATGCGCGCCAATCCGCTCGCCCAAAAACAGCGCCGCCATCAGCGCGGTAAAGAGCGGTGCCGCGAAGAAGATCGTGCTGACCTCCGCCAGCCCCATGAACGGGAAGGACGCGTAGAACATCGAGAATCCCGCAGCAAAGAGCGCCGCCCGCGCGAGATGCAGCGGCCAGAGTGTCGAGCGCAGGCTGTGCGGCGCACCAAGCCAGGCGATGAGCGGCACCAGCAGCATCACCGCCACCACCGAGCGCGCGAAGAGCAGGGGCCAGACCGGGTAGCTCGCGAGCAGCGATTTCATCGCCGCGTCCTGCACCACGAAGAGCAGCATCGCCGCCTTGATACACAGGATGCCGTGCAGGGCGCGCGAGGGGGCCGGGAGGGGATGCGTGCTCATCATCGCCATTGACGGTTTCCTGTCTTGCGTGGGCGCGGACAGACCGGGGGCTGCGCGGCCCCTCGGTGCGGGGCGCGGGCGCGGACGGTCTGGATGCGTCGAGGGCCGGTGAAATGACCGGTGCGCGCAGGCTCTCATGTCAGAAAGCGACTGTCTTGTCAGATAGCGACACGGGTGGAGGCGGCGTCAGGCGCGGGTGGGGTGGAAGCGACCGGCGGGCGAGAGGGTGAATATCTCGGCCCCCTGTGCGGTGACACCGATGGAATGCTCGAACTGCGCCGAGAGCGATTTGTCGCGCGTCACCGCCGTCCATTCGTCGTCGAGCACGACGCTGTCGGGGCGGCCGAGATTGACCATCGGCTCGATGGTGAAGAACATCCCCTCCTCGAGCCGCGGCCCGCTGCCCGCGCGCCCGTAATGCAGCACGTTGGGCGGCGCGTGGAATACCCGGCCAAGCCCGTGACCGCAGAAATCGCGCACCACCGACATGCGGTGCGCCTCGACATGGCTCTGGATGGCGTGGCCGATATCGCCGAAGGTGGCGCCGGGGCGCACCGCCTCGATCCCCTTCATCAGCGCGTCATGGGTGACCTGGATCAGCCGCTCGGCCTTGCGCGAGGGTTTGCCCGCCACGTACATCCGGCTGGTGTCGCCGAACCAGCCGTCGACGATCACGGTCACGTCGATGTTGAGGATGTCGCCGTCGCGCAGCGCGTCGTCGGCGCGCCGCTTCTCGTGGTCGCGCGAAATGGTCTCGCCGCCGCTCTTGGGGATGGGCGCGCCGGGGATGCCGTGGCAAACCACGTGGTTGACGCTGATGCAGCTTGCGTGGCGATAGCCCTTGTAGCCGATGGTGGCGGATTTTGCCCCGGCGGCCTTGATCTTCTGCTCGATGAGCGCGTCGATGGCCTCGGTGGTCTGGCCCACGAAAATGTGTTCGGATATCTCGTCGAGGATTTGCGCGGCCAGCCGTCCGGCGGCGTGCATGCCTGCGAAATCCGCCGCATCGTGGATGCGGATGCCGTCGCGCGTGGTGCGCCCCCGATGCGTCTGGTTCACGTCATGCCCCGTCGATTTCTCCATACTTTCCCCCAATTAAGCCGTTTTCGCCGCGAGGACCAGAGGCCAGCGGCAGCGCCGGGCCGATTGTGATGCCGCCGGGCGTGATCTCGGCACGGTGAGCCATCACCTCGACGCCCGCCGCGCGGCCCGCGTCAAACGCCGCGGCATAGGCCGGGTCGATATCGGCGGCGGTGGCGAGCGCGGTCGCGTCGCTGCGCTGCACGAGGTAGAACAGCACCGCGCGCCGCCCCTCGCGCGCGCAGGCGGCAAGATCGCGCAGGTGGCGTGCGCCGCGCGCGGTCACGCTGTCGGGAAACTCCGCGCGCCCCGGCGCGCGCGCGAGGGTCACCGATTTCACCTCGACCACCGCCTCGGGCAGGCCCGGACCGCGCAGGATGAAATCGGCGCGGCTCGCTTCGCCGATGCGCTGTTCGGGGCGGACCTCGTCATAGGCGGCGAGCGCGGGCAGCGCGCGGGCGGTGAGGGCGGCGCGCAACACGCGGTTGGCAGCACCCGTATCCACGCAGACGAGCGCGCCCCCGGCCGTTTCGGCCAGCCGCCAAGCGTAGCGCAGCTTGCGGCGGGGATCGTCGTTGTGCTCGACCCAGATCGCGGTGCCGGGGGTTGCGAGGCCGGTCATCGCACCGGGATTGGCGCAATGGGCTGTCGTCTCGGTGCCGTCCTCCAGCCGGATATCGGCGAGGAACCGCTTGTAGCGCCTGAGCAGGGTGGCGCGCAGGAGGGGGCTTTGAAACCGCATGGGCGGGGCCTATACCGGGGCCAGACCCACTGCAAGGAAGCCGCCATGCCCAACCCGACCGCCGCCATGCTCGTCATCGGGGACGAGATCCTCTCGGGACGCACGCGCGATGCCAACATGCATCACCTCGCGCGCGAATTGACCCATGTCGGTATCGACCTCAGTGAGGTGCGCGTGGTGCATGACGACGAAGCGGCCATCATCGGCGCCGTGCGGGCGCTGAGCGAAGGTTTCGACGTTGTGTTTACCTCGGGCGGGATCGGCCCCACCCACGACGATATCACCGCCGAGGCGGTGGCGCGCGCCTTCGATACGGCCATCGGTGTGCGCGACGATGCGCGCGCCATTCTCGCCGCGCATTACGAGGCGCGCGGGCAGGACCTGAACGAAGCGCGGCTGCGCATGGCGCGCATCCCCGATGGGGCCACGCTGATCGACAATCCGATCAGCGCCGCGCCGGGCTTTATCCTCGGGAACGTGCATGTGATGGCCGGGGTGCCGTCGATCTTCGAGGCGATGCTCGCCTCGGTGCTGCCCACGCTGACCGGCGGCGCGCCGGTCCTGTCGCAATCCTACGAGGTGCGGCGCGGAGAGGGCGATATCGCCGCCCCGCTCTCCGATCTCGCGGCGCGCTATCCCGACCTGTCGGTCGGTTCCTACCCGTTCATCCGCGACGGCTGTCACGGGGCGCAGATCGTGATCCGCGGGCAGGATGGCGCGCGCCTCGACGCGGCGATGGCCGAACTGGCCGGGATGTTCCCGGCATGATGCCCGATGTCCAAGCGCTCTACGCCGTCACCGAGGCGACATGGCCGCCCGCCGCGACCCGCGCGCTGGGCCCGGTCACGATCCACGAGGGACGGGGCGGGGGCAAGCGTGTGTCGGCGGCAACCGTGACGGGCGCGGCGACAGGCGACGATCTCGATCGCGCCGAGGCGGCGATGCGGGCGCTCGGGCAGGGGCCGCTCTTTCAGGTGCGCGAGGGCGATGACGCGCTCGATGCGATGCTGGAGGCGCGCGGCTACCGCGTGGTCGATCCCGTCAACCTGCATGTCGCGCCGGTGGCCGCGCTGACCGGCGAGACGCTGCCGCGCGTCACCACCTTTACCATCTGGGAACCGCTGGAGATCATGCGCGACATTTGGGCCGAGGGCGGCATCGGCCCCGCCCGTGTGGCGGTGATGGAGCGGGTCGAGGGGCCGAAGACGGGGCTTCTTGGGCGGCTCAGGGATCAGCCCGCCGCCGCCGGGTTTGTGGCCATCCACGACGGCGTGGCGATGGTACACGCGCTGGAGGTACGCGCCCGCCACCGGCGCGCGGGGCTGGGGCGGCTGATGATGCTTCAGGCCGCGCATTGGGCCGCCGCGCAGGGCGCGCGACATCTTGCCGTAATCTGCACGCAGGCCAACAAAGGGGCGAACGGGCTCTATTCCGCGATGGGATTCTCCTGCGTTGGCACCTATCATTACCGCCAGAAGGAGCAGCCATGACCCGCAAAGACGACCAGCCCACCGCGCTCGACCTGCCGCCGGTCGATCCCTTGCCCGAGGCGACCGCGCGCTATTTCGAGATATGCGAGGACAAGCTGGGCCTCGTGCCCAACGTGCTGCGCGCGCATGCGTTCGATATCGATAAGCTCGATGCCTTTGCCGGGCTCTACAACGCGCTGATGCTGGCGCCCTCGGGGCTGTCGAAGCTCGAGCGCGAGATGATCGCCGTGGTGGTCAGCTCGATCAACCGGTGCTGGTATTGCCAGGTAGCGCATGGCGCGGCGGTGCGCGCGCTTTCGGGCGATCCCGCATTGGGCGAGGCGATGGTGATGAATTACCGCGTCGCCGATATCGAGCCGCGCCAGCGCGCGATGCTCGATTTCGCGGCCAAGGTGACGACGGCAAGCGCCACCGTCGAGGAGGCCGACCGCGACGGCTTGCGCGATCACGGTTTTTCCGACCGTGATATCTGGGACATCGCCAATGTGGCGGGGTTCTTCAACATGTCCAACCGCGTCGCCTCGGCCACCGGGATGGAGCCCAACCCCGACTACCATTCGCAGGCGCGCTGAGATGCGGGCGCGGCGGGCGGCGTGGCTCGTGGCGCTGCTGCTCCTTGCCGGGGCGGTGCAGGCGCAGGACCTGCCGCTGCCCGAGCGCGCGGAACGCACGGCAGAGGTGATCCGCGAGGCCGACACGGTGCACCTGCCGCAAGGTGCGCTGGAGGGTGGCGCGGTATCGCGGCTGCGGCTCGACGGGACGATTACCAGTCGGGCGTGGCGGCTGCCCGATGGTGGGCAGAGCACGCTGGAGCGGATGGCGCCGCTACGCGCGGCGCTGGAAAAGGAGGGGTGGAAAGAGGTATTCTCCTGCGCGGCGGATGGCTGCGGCGGGTTTGGCTTCCGCTTTGCCGTGCCGGTGCTGCCGGCGCCCGCGATGTTCGTGAACCTCTTCGATTACCGTTACCTGCTGGCGCGGCGCGGCACGGGCGAGGTGGTCGAGCATGTCATGCTGTTCGTCAGCCGCGCGGGCGAGCGGGGCTATGTGCAACTCACCCATGTCGGGCCCGCCGGCACGGCAGAGGCGGCGCCCGCCCCTGCCGACCCCGCGCCACAGGCCGGGGCGGGATCGTTGGATGCCACGCTGCGCGAGGCCGGGCACATGGTGCTGCGGGGGCTGGACTTCGCCTCGGGCGAGGCGGTGCTCGGGCCGGGGCCGCACGCGGACCTCGCGGCGCTGGCGGCATTCCTCGCCGAAGACCCCGAAACGCGGATCGCGCTGGTGGGCCATACCGACAACGTGGGCGCGCTCGACGCCAATATCGCGCTGTCGCAGGCGCGCGCCGAGGCGGTGCGCGCGCGGCTCATCGCCGATCACGGGGTCGATGGCGCACGCGTCGAGGCGCGCGGCGTGGGCTATCTCGCGCCGGTGGCGGCCAATGACACCGCCGAGGGCCGCGAGATCAATCGCCGGGTCGAGGTGGTGCTCTTGAAATAGGCGGGTTGGGCGATGGCGCGGATTCGGGGACCGGCATAAGCCTGTTCTAGGAGTCTTGCGGCCGCGCAAGGAGCGGCCATTCCGTGACGCGCCGGGCAGTCAGCTGTTTTCCTGATGCTCTAGGAAATCGACGAAATGTTGTGTCGGCAGACGCAGGTTCTCGGCCGCCCACACGGCCTCGGTCACCATGACATCGGCAACGTCACGGATGGGAATGGGCACCAGCCCGCCGGTTCCGAAATCGTAGATGCTCTCGGTCAGGATGGTGATGCCCATGCCGCAGGACACAAGCCCGAGAATGCCCACGGAATTGAACGCCTCCTGCACGATGCGCGGCTGAAAGCCCGCCTTGCGGCACAGCGGAAACAGGTAGTCGTAGAAATGCGCCCAGGCCTCTGCCGGTCCGTGCACGAAATCCTCGTCCGCCAGATCGGCGAGGGCGACCGACTTGCGCGATGCCAGGCGGTGCCCTTCGGGGACGATGCAGATCGGACGGTCGGTTTGCACGACACGGCTTTGAAATCCCGGCTGCCGCACCGGGCCGGTGACAAACCCGATGTCGAGCTTGTCGTCCTTCAACTCCTGGATCTGCGTGGCCGTGACCCCGTGATGCGGGCGCACCGTGATGCCGGGATGTTCCTGGTGAAACCGCTTGAGCAGTTCGGGCAGCGCGTCGGCGATGGCGAAATCGGTATAGCCGACGCGCAGCGCCCCGGCCTCGCCGATACTGACGCGGCGGGTAAGGTCGATGGTCGCCTCCATCCCGTTCAGTACCCTTTGCCCGCCCTCGCGAAAGGCGCGTCCCGCATCGGTCAGACGCACGAAGTTCTGAGAGCGGTCGAACAGCTTGACCTGCAACTCGGCCTCAAGATGCTGGATCGTGCGGGTGAGCGCCGGTTGCGAGATGTGCAGGTGTTCCGAAGCACGTCTGAAATTCAGATCCTCGGCGAGGACCAGGAAATAGCGGATATGGCGGAGACCGATTTTCATGATACCTATTATGCATCAGAAACTAATCAATTGATATTATACTTGCAGATCGCGCCCGGCTACCCTGCCTGGATAACAAGATCAATAAATCCAGCACGCAACAGGGAGCAATCATGTCACAGTCACCCATTCACCGTTTCGCCGGGCCTATCGCGGCGCTCACCCTCATGGCCGGTGCCGCCTCGGCGCAGGAGGTCACGATCAACCTCGGCTATGCCGCCGCCGAGACCAGCACCTATGCCGTGCTTGCCGACAAGTTCGAGGAACTGGCCGAGCAATACACCGATGGCAGCATCGACGTGAAGGTTCGCTGCTGCGGTCAGCTGATGGGCGAGGACGAGGCATTCAAGGCCATGCAGCTGGGTACGGTGGACATGTTCATCATCACTGGCAACAACATCTCTCCGCATTTTCCGCTGATGGATGCGTTCGTGCTGCCCTACATCTTCCAGAACAAGGATCACGCCTATCGCGTTCTGGAAGGCGAGGTCGGGCGCGACTTTGCCGAGCAGCTTCATGCCGCCACGGAGGTGCACCTGCTGACCTATGGCTTTGTCGGGGATCGCGATTTCTACAACTCGCGCAACCCGATCACCTCGGTCGAGGACATGGCGGGGCTCAAGGTCCGCGTCCCCAAGAACCAGGTGATGATCGACACCTACGAGGAATTCGGCGCGGCCCCCATCCCGCTGCCCTGGGCGGACACGCCCACCGCGCTTCAGACCGGCACGGTGGAAGGGGCCGATAACGGCACCTCGTTCATCAAGTCGCAGAAGTTCTACGAGATCATGCCCTATTTCACGGTGCTTGAGCATTTCACCTACTTCTCGCCGCTTTTCGCCAGCGAACGCGTGATGGGCAAGCTGGATGAGGCGCAGCGCGACGCGGTCATGCGGGCGGCAGAAGAGGCAGGCGTCTATCACCGCGAAGAGATGGCCGCGCGGATCGACGAGATTCGCGCCTTCCTGACCAGTGAGGGCGGCATGGAAACGGCCGAATTCGATCGCTCCGGTTTCATCGAGGCGGGGCTGCGGGTGCAGGACCGCTATGCCGCCGACAAGGGCGAGGCATTCATCGCCCTGGTCGATGCGATCCGCGCCGAAGCAGAGTAACACCTCCGAACCACCGCATGGGGGCAACACGCCCCCATGCCTCTTGGCACCTTCAGGGTGGAGGCCGGGGAATGTTGTCCAAAATCGACAGATATTTCGAAGAGGTGATCTGCACGATCTGCCTGGCGGTCGTGGTCGGATCGGTGCTGTTGCAGGTGATCCTGCGCTATTTCTTTTCCACCGCCGCCGCCTGGGCCGAGGAGACCGCCGTCTACGGCATGATCTTCGCGATCTATCTCGGGGCCACGATGGCGGTGCGCGAACGCGCGCATATCCGCATCACGCTGCTGGTCAACCGCCTGCCGCGCGCCTTGAAGGTGGGGGCGGTGGTGCTGGCCGACGGGCTGTGGGCCGGATTCGTGATCTTCATGATCGTGCAGACCACGATCTACACGCAGCTTCTGTTCAACGTCACCTACATGACCCCCGGCCTCGGCATCGAGCAGCGATGGGTGCAGATGATCATCCCGATGGCCTTTGCCCTGATGCTCTTTCGCATCGGGCAGGTCTATTGGCGCTGGGGCCGCGATGGCTGGAAAGGTCTGCCGCTATGAATGGCCCTATTGTCATGGCCGCGGCCTTCGTCTTCGCGATGGCCATCGGCGTGCCGATTCCCTTTGCCGCCGGGCTGGCCACGGTTGCGGGCCTGCTGATCGCCGATATTCCCCTGACCCTGATGGCGCAGGCGGCGTGGACGGCGTTCGAGCCGTTCCCGCTGGTGACCATTCCGCTCTTCATCCTGGCCGGGCAGTTGATGGAGCAGGGCGGGATGTCCGACAAACTGGTCACCATCGCGAAACGCCTTGTCGGGGCCTACAAGGGCGGCATGGGGCTGGTGACGGTGGTGGCCTGCATGTTCTTTGCCGCGCTCTCGGGCTCTGGCCCGGCGACCACCGCCGCCATCGGCTCGATAACCATTCCCGCGATGCAGAAAGAGGGCTATCGCTCGCGCTTTGCCGGGGCCATCGCCGCATCCGCGGGCGCGCTCGGCAGCATGATCCCGCCGTCCAACCTCCTGATCATCTTCGCGCTGGTCACGGATGTCTCGATCCCGCGGCTGTTTCTGGCGGGTATCCTGCCGGGCGTCGTCCTGGGGCTGATGCTGATGGTCGCGGTCTTTGTGATTTCGTGGAGGAACGGATACGGCGGCACCGAGGACCGGTTTCGCTGGGGGCCGCTGCTGTGGGCGCTGTGGGAAGGGAAATGGGCGGTGTTCGCGCCGATCCTGATCCTCGGCGGCATCTATGCCGGTATCTTTACCCCGTCCGAGGCGGCAGCGGTGGCGGTGGCCTATGGTCTCTTTGTCGGGCTGTTCATCTATCGCGGCCTGACCTGGGCCAAGCTGCTGCACGCGTTCAAGTTCACCGCCATCGTCATCGGCTCGGTCCTGTTCATCCTGGGTTCGACCAAGGCGTTCGGTCAGCTTGTGACGATCTTCGACATTCCCAGCGATATCCTCGCGCTCTTCCAGGGGCTGGTGGCCTATCCCTGGCTCATCATGCTGTTGATTGGGATTTTCTACATCCTCGTCGGCATGTGGCTGGAGAGCATCCCGCAGATCATCATCTTTACCGCCGTGTTCTTTCCGCTGGTGACCAGCCTCGGTGTCGATCCGGTGGTGTTCGGGATTTTCACCGTGATGACCTGCGAGATCGGGTTCCTGACACCGCCCATCGGCGTGAACCTGTTCGTCGCGGCAAGGATCAGCAAGATCACCATCGAGGACATTTCGGTCGGGGTGCTGCCGCTGCTCATCCCCTACATGCTGATGATCCTGCTTCTGGTGTTTTTCTCGGGCTGGGTGACCTGGCTGCCCGATCTCGTTTACGGCCCGCAACTGAGGTAATCACATGAAAGAAGTTCCCCTGACCGGCTATACCGACCGTCTCTCGGCGCGGCCCGGCGAAGAGATCGCCTTCAAGGTGTCCTCGACCGAGGGCGGCCGCTACCGCTCGCGGCTGGTCCGCTCGATCTGCGCCGATCCGAACCCGGCGGGCATGGGAATCACCGAAGAGGATGCAAGCGAATGGTTCGCGCCGCGCGACCTGCCCGCGCGGCATCAGGCGTTCTTTCCCGGCTCTTACGGCCACACGGAGGGGCCGGTCACGCTGCCCGCGCAAGGCGGCGTCAGCCTGAGCGCGACGGTCCAGCCCACGCATCTCAATGGCCGCGACCAGGCGGTTTTGTCCTGCGGGCCGCTGTGCATGGGGATCGACGCGGGGGGCTGTCTCTTCGTGGCGGCTGGGGACGGGCGGGTCACCGTCGGGGCGCCGCTGCCGCCGCATCGCTGGACGCGCATAGAGGCGCGCCTGCAAGATGGCCGGGCAACCCTTGTCCAGACGGTCCTTGGACACCACAGCCGCGAGACGCATGAACAAACCGGACCGCTGCAATGCGGGGTGATCACCGCTCCGGTCGGCCTTGCGGCGTGTCTGGATGGCACGGGCGCGCGGCATTTCTTCAACGGCAAGATCGAGGGCCCCGCCATCGCGGGCGCGGACGGCATGATCGCGGCCTGGGATCTGTCGGCCTCGATCCCGCACAGCGACGTCCCCGCCATCGCCGGTCCGCCGCTGCACCTCGTCAACTTTCCGACCCGCGCGATGACCGGGTCGGCGTGGGACGCCTCGGAGATGTGCTGGCGGCACAAGCCCGAGCATTATGGCGCCATCCATTTCCACGAGGATGATATCTACGATTTCGGCTGGCAGACCGATTTCACCCTGACCGTGCCCCAGGACATGCCCTCGGGCGTATATGTCATGCATATAGAGGGCGATGGCGGCAGCGATGCCATCCCGTTCTACATCTGCCCGCCCAAGGGCACGCGCCGCGCCGATCTCTGCGTGCTCATCCCGACCTTTACCTATGTCATCTACGGCAACCATGCCCGTCCAGACTACGATCCGGCATGGCAGGGACGGATGCGCGATTGGGGGGCCTATCCCTACAACCCGGCGGAATACCCCGATTACGGCCTGTCGACCTACAACACCCATTCCGACGGGTCGGGCATCTGCCATGCCTCGCACCGGCGGCCGTTGTTCAATTTCCGGCCCGGGTTCCTCACCTTCGGGGCGACCGCCTGTTCGGGGCTGCGGCATTTTCCGGCCGACAGCCACCTGATAAGCTGGCTGCACGCCAAGGGCATCGGCTATGACATCATCACCGACCACGAGTTGCACGCCGAAGGGGCCGAGGTGCTGGCCGGTTACAAGGCCGTCACCACCACCACGCACCCCGAATATCACACCGCCGAGACGCTCGACGCGCTGGCCGATTACCGGGATGCGGGCGGCCACCTGCTCTATCTCGGGGGGAACGGATTCTACTGGCGCATCGCGCGGCACGCCGAGAATGACAGCCTGCTGGAAATCCGCCGCGCCGAGGATGGCATTCGCGCGTGGGCGGCGGAGCCGGGCGAGTATTACAACGCCTTCGACGGCACCTATGGCGGCCTGTGGCGGCGCAGCGGGAGGGCACCGCAGGCGCTGGTCGGGATCGGCTTTGCCGCGCAGGGCGAGTTTCACGGTGCGCCTTATCAGCGGATGTGCCACGATCCGGCCTTCGACTGGCTGTTCAAGGGCGTGACAGAGGATTTGTTCGGCGGATACGGGTTCAGCGGCAACGGCGCGGCGGGATTCGAGCTGGATCACGTCGATCAACGCATCGGCTCGCCGCAAAACCATGTTCTGCTGGCGCGCTCCGCGGGTGACAACCGCGCGTTCATGCTGGTTCCCGAAGAGCAACTCACCCACCTGACCAACCTGACTGGCGGACCGGAGGAAGAGGCGAAGCACGCCGACCTGATCTACTTCGAGCTGCCCGAGGGCGGCTCGGTCTTTGCGGTCGGCTCGATCACCTTTTGCGGCAGCCTGCCGTGGAACGATTTCGACAACGACGTCTCGCGCCTGCTGGAGAACTACCTGCGCCGCAAACTGACGGGCACGTAGCACAACGGTGCAACCTGTTCTCGCTCTTGCTCAGCGCCTTCTCCCTGGCAAGCGTCGGGATACCGAAAGCCCCGCGCCCGGGCCAGTATATATCTGATCTTAATGATGATTATGGACTGGGTCACAGTGGCGGAGAGACAGGGATTCGAACCCTGGGACCCCGTGAAGGGTCAACGGTTTTCGAGACCGCCCCGTTCGACCACTCCGGCACCTCTCCGCGGGGGTCTGGAGAGGCCGTGTAATGGCCTTTGGCGGGCGGGGCAAGGGGGTTTGCGCTTGTTTCGCGCGTGAATTTCCATAGTGTCGCGCCTGACCGTCACGGTCCGATGGGAGGACAGGATCATGGCATGGCCGGACAGCGCGGTGCGGCTGCGGGGGGTGTTCGCGGGGCTCGCCTGTCTCGCGCTCGCGGCGGTCGTCCTCGCGGGGCCTGCCCGCGCCACAGAGCGTGACCGCCTCCTGGCCTTTCTCGAGGTGACGGGGTTTGGCGTGGCGATCGACAGCATCGCGGTCAGCGCCGCCGATGCGCCCGCGATGATCGACATGGCGCCAGACGATTTCGGTCTGGCCTGGCCCCGGATCACCGCCGAGGTGTTCGACAGCACCCTGATGCGGGGCTTGGCGCTCGACATGCTCGACGAGACGCTCGACAATGAAATGCTGGGCCATGCCGCCGCCTTCTATGCCTCCGATCTCGGGCAGCGGCTGGTCGAGGTGGAGAATGCCAGTCACACGCACCGCGCCGACGAGGCCGCGCGCAAAGAGGCCGAGGCGCGCGCCGCCGCGCTGTCACCGGCGCGCCGTGCCGTGCTCGAGCGGATGAACGCGGCGATTGACGGCTCGGGCATGGCAGAGCGCGCGTTCCGGGAGATACAGGTCCGGTTCCTGCTGGCCGCCGCCGACGTGGGGCTGACCGACGGTGATTTCGACGCCGACCTGCTGCGCCGCCTGCTGGCGCAAGGGGCCGAAACGGTGCGCGCCGAGATGAAGGAGGCCGCGCTCGCGAGCGCCGCACAGACCTATCGCAGCCTGTCCACGGACGACCTGCGCGCCTATGCGGACGCCCTCGAAGACCCGGTGATGGGCCGCGTCTACGAGCTGATGAACGCCGTGCAGTTCGAGATCATGGCCAACCGGTTCGAGGCGTTGGCGGCGCGGCTGGGAGAGGTGCCGCCGGCGCACGACCTCTGAGGCGGTGCGCGCGCGGCTCTTGACACCGCGGCGTCACTGACGCATACGAGCGCGACCGGCGGCAGGATGCGCCGGTTTTGCATTTGTAATGATACCCCGAGAGGGGCGCCGTCCGAGGTGGCCGCGAGGCCCGCAACACCCGCCAAGCCGGGGACCACAGGACGCGGGATGAGAAGGAAAGAGCCATGTTTGCGGTCCTCAAGACCGGCGGCAAGCAATACAAGGTGCAGTCGGGCGACCTGCTGCGTGTTGAAAAGCTTGCGGCGGATGCCGGCGAGAAAGTGCAGTTCAACGAGATTCTCATGCTGGGCGGTGACAGCCCGGTTGTGGGCGCCCCCCTTGTCGAGGGGGCCGCGGTTCAGGCCGAGGTGATCGACCAGGTCAAGGGTGACAAGGTCATCAACTTCGTCAAGCGTCGCCGCAAGCACGGCTCGCAGCGCACCAAGGGCCATCGGCAGAAGCTGACGCTGCTGCGCGTCACCGAGATCCTCGAGAAGGGCGCCGACAAGTCCGGCGTCAAGGCCGCGATTGGCGCGGGGTCGGTGGCTGGCGTGGCCGTGGCTGCCGCCGAGGCGAAGAAACCCGCCAAGGCCAAGCCCACGGCAAAGCCTGCCGCCAAGGCAAAGCCCGCCGCCAAGGCCGAAGCGCCCGCGGGCGGCGACGATCTCAAGAAGCTGTCGGGCGTCGGCCCTGCGCTGGAGAAGAAGCTCGTCGAGGCGGGTGTGACCACCTTCGCGCAGATCGCCGCGTGGACCGAGGCGGATGTCGCCGAGATGGATGAGAAACTGTCGTTCAAGGGCCGGATCGAGCGCGAAGGCTGGATCGAACAGGCCAAAGAGCTGACCAAGGGCTAAGGAGAGACGAGATGGCACACAAGAAAGCAGGCGGGTCGTCCCGCAACGGTCGCGATTCGGCGGGCCGTCGTCTCGGCGTCAAGAAATACGGCGGCGAGGCCGTGATCCCCGGCAACATCATCGTGCGTCAGCGCGGCAACAAGTTCTGGCCGGGCGACGGCGTGGGGCAGGGCAAGGATCACACGATCTTCGCCGTGACCGAGGGTGCCGTGACCTTCCACAAGGGCCTCAAGGGCCGCACCTTCATTTCGGTGCTGCCAGCGGCAGAGGCCGCCGAGTAAGCCGGACCCAAGATATGTCAGGAACATGAGGGGGGACCGGCTCGCGCCGGTCCCTTTTCGTTTCCGGGGCATCAACCAGTCAAATCGTCGTCACTTTCCGGTGTGGGCGAGGTCCGGCAGGCTTGCGGCAGAGGCGCGTGCCCCCAATTTGAAACGCGGGGGATGTGCCCATCATGCGAAAGGAGGAGCGCATGACTTTCGAGACGGTGATCGACCAGCCGGTGATCGCGGCGGAACGGTTCGACCTGAGACCGCTGCGCGCGTCCGATGCCGGGCTGATCGCGCTCAACGCGGGCGACGAGCGGGTGGCGCGGGCCACTGCCTCGATCCCGCATCCCTATCCGCCCGGTGCCGCCGAGGCGCTGATTGCGCGCGCGCAGGCAGAGGGCAGGGTCGAGGATATCTGGGCCATCGACGGCACCCGCGCGGGCGGGTCGGAGGTGATGGGCCTCATCGGGCTTACCCGGGTGGACGAGGGCCAGTCCGAGATCGCCTACTGGGTGGCGCCCGCGTGGTGGAACACCGGCATCGCCTCGGCGGCGGTCGACGCCATCCTCGCGGCCAACCCGCACGCCGCGCGCACCGTCTTTGCCAGCGTGTTCCAAGACAACGCCGCTTCGGCGCGGGTCTTGACGAATTGCGGCTTTCAGTATCTTGGGGACGCCGAGAGCTACTGCGTCGCGCGCGGGGCCAACGTGCCCACATGGACCTACAGCCGCCGGATGGGCTGAGAGCCGCGCGCGGACCGCGGCGCGGCGAAAGGATGGGCAATGAAATTCCTCGACCTCGCAAAGGTGTATATCCGCTCGGGCAGCGGCGGCGCGGGCTGCATCAGCTTTCGGCGCGAGAAATACATCGAGTTCGGCGGCCCGGATGGCGGCGATGGCGGCGGTGGCGGCTCGGTCGTGGCCGAGGCTGTGGACGGGCTCAACACGCTCATAGATTTCCGCTACCAGCAGCATTTCTTCGCCGATGACGGGCGGCCCGGGCAGGGGCGTCAGCGCACCGGCGCCAGCGGCGGCGACATCGTGCTGCGCGTGCCCGTGGGCACCGAGATCCTCGAAGAGGACGAAGAGACGGTGATCGCCGACATGACCGAACCGGGCCAGCGCGTCGAACTGGCCCGCGGCGGCAACGGCGGCTGGGGCAACCTGCGGTTCAAGACCTCCACCAACCAGGCCCCGCGCCGCGCCAATCCCGGCCAGCCCGGCGTCGAGCGCACGATCTGGCTGCGGCTCAAGCTCATCGCCGATGTGGGCCTCCTCGGTCTGCCCAACGCCGGCAAGTCCACCTTCCTCGCTGCCACCTCGAATGCGCGGCCCAAGGTGGCCGATTATCCCTTTACCACGCTGCACCCCAACCTCGGGGTGGTGGGCATCGACGGCGCGGAATTCGTGGTGGCCGACATCCCCGGCCTGATCGCGGGCGCGTCCGAGGGGCGGGGGCTGGGCGACCTGTTCCTTGGCCATGTCGAGCGCTGCGCCGCGCTTTTGCACCTCGTTGATGGCAGCTCCGGCGATCCGGTGGCCGACTACCACACCATCCTCGACGAAATCGAGGCTTATGGCGCGGGCCTCGCCGACAAGCCGCGCCTGACGGTGCTGAGCAAGATCGACACGCTGGACGACGAGGAACGTGCCTTCCTGCGGGACGAATTGCAGGCGGCCTCGGGCGGCGAGGTGATGCTCATGTCGGCGGTCTCGGGCGAGGGCGTGCCCGAGGTGCTGCGCACCCTGCGTGCACAGATCGGCGAGAATCGCGCCCGTGTCCGCCGTGAGGAGGCCAGCGACGAGGACACCTCGTGGCAACCCTGAGCGACGCGGCCCGCGTGGTGGTCAAGATCGGCTCGGCGCTGCTGGTGGACCGCGCCACCGGCGACCTGCGCGCCGAATGGCTTGCCTCGCTCGCCGCCGATGTGGCCGGGCTGCGCGCGCGGGGTGCGGACGTGGTGCTGGTGTCGTCGGGCTCCATCGCGCTGGGCCGCGGGATGCTGGGCCTGCCTGCCACCACCCTCTCGCTGGAGCAGAGCCAGGCGGCGGCGGCGGTGGGGCAGATACGCCTCGCCGGGGCCTACGAGGCGGCGCTCGCGGCCCACGGGCTCAAGGCCGCGCAGGTGCTGGTGACGCTCGAGGACAGCGAGAACCGCCGCCGCTATCTCAACTCCCGCGCCACGCTCGATCAGCTTTTGCGCCTCGGCGTGGTGCCGATCGTGAATGAAAACGACACCGTCGCCACGGACGAGATCCGCTATGGCGACAACGACCGGCTGGCCGCGCAGGTGGCGGTGACGGCGGGGGCGGACCTGCTGGTGCTCCTGTCGGATGTGGATGGGCTCTATACCGCCAACCCGCAAACCGACCCGGACGCGCGCCACATCCCTCACGTGGATGCGATCACGCCCGAGATCGCGGCGATGGCGGGCGATGCGGGGTCGGGTCTCGCCAAGGGCGGCATGAAGACCAAGCTGATGGCCGCGCGCACCGCCACCGCCGGGGGCTGCGCGCTGGCGATCACCCGCGGCGACGTTGATCACCCGCTCGCGGCCCTTGGCGCGGGCGCGCGCGCCACATGGTTCGCCGCACAGGGCGACCCGCAGCAGAAACGCAAGGCCTGGATCGCGGCGATGAAGCCGCGCGGCCGCATCACCGTCGACGCAGGTGCGGCGCAGGCGCTTGCCCGCGGCAGCAGCCTGCTGCCCGCCGGGGTGAGCGCGGTCTCCGGTGCCTTCGGGCGGGGCGACCCGGTGGAACTGGCCGACACGGATGGCCGCGTGCTGGGGCAGGGGCTCACCCGCTACGACAGCGGCGATGCCGACCGAATCAAGGGGCTGCGCCTCGATCAGATCGAGGCGGCGCTCGGCCACCCGCCGCGCGGGCCGCTCGTCCACCGCGACGACATGGCGGTCTGAGCGGCGGCGCGCCAGGGCGCGCCGTTATTCCGCGCATTGATGCCAAGTGGCGACCGTCCGCTCCACTCCATCATCCTTCCTTCCCGCCAAAAACCGGGGCGCGTCCGGCCATGTTGGCGGCGATCTGTTCCATCTGCTCGGGCCCGCCGATGAGCGCCGCCTGTTCGCGGCTCTCGGCCATCAGAACATCGGCCACCGCCGCGCCGCTCTCGGCTACGGCGATGAGCCGCTTGGCGGCGCGGATCGCGGCGGGGCTGCGCCCGGCGATCTCGCGTGCGAGGTCTTGTGCGGCGGCGTGCGGGTCTTCCGCGACCTCGGTCACCAGCCCCCATGCCGCCGCCTGCGCCGCGTCCACCGGCGCGGCGGTGTAGGTCATGCGGCGGATCACGTCCGACCTTGTCAGCCGGGGCAAGAGCGCCATGCCGCCCATGTCGGGGATGAGGCCCCATTTCATCTCCATGATGGCAAGCCGCGCGCCGGGCGCGGCGATGCGGATATCGGCCCCGAGGGCCAACTGGAACCCCGCGCCATAGACCGCCCCGTGCAGCGCCGCGATCACCGGCACCGGCAGGCGGTGCCAGACCATCGCCACCTCTTGAAAGAGGTTGGTGTCGCCATGGCTGCGCGGCAGGACGAGCGCTTGCGGATCGCCCTGCGCCAGCGCGGCAAAGCTCATCACGTCGAGCCCCGCGCAAAACGCCTGCCCCGCGCCCGACAGCACCACCGCGCGGATATCCGCCTCCTGCAGGGCATGGCCCGCGCCGACGATGGCCTCGGCCATCTCGGGATCGACCGCGTTGCGCTTGTCCGGGCGGGTGAGGGTGACATGGGCGACGTGATCCACGATCTCGGTGCTGACGCGGGGCATGGGCGATCCTCCTTTTGCCGCGCTCCATGAAACATGGGCACGGGTCGCCACGCCAGCGGAACGTGGCGGCAGGCGAGACTTGCAGGCGGCCCCGCCATCCCGTTAACTGCACCCCATGACCGGACCCCGCCTGACCCCGCTCGCCGCCTCGCTGCCCGCCACCGTGCCCTTCGTCGGCCCCGAGGAGCAGGAGCGCGCCCGTGGCGCGCCCTTCGCCGCGCGGCTGGGCGCGAACGAGAACCTCTTCGGCCCCTCTCCCGCCGCGCTGGACGCGATGCGAGCCGAGGCGGCAGAGGTGTGGAAATACGGCGACCCCAAGAGCCATGAGCTGCGCGAAGCGCTGGCGCGGCACATGGGCGTCGCCCCGGAAAACGTGCTGGTGGGCGAGGGGATCGACGGGCTGCTGGGCAATCTCGTGCGGCTCCTGGTGGCGCCGGGCGACGCGGTGGTGACATCGGATGGCGCCTATCCGACGTTCAACTACCACGTCACGGGCTTTGGCGGCGCGCTGCACAAGGTGCCTTACGCCGACGATGCCGAGGATCTGCCTGCGCTCATCGACAGGGCCCGCGAGGTGGACGCAAAGCTCGTCTACTTCGCCAATCCCGACAACCCGATGGGCACCTGGACAAGCGGCGCCAAGGTGGCGGCGGCGCTCGACACGCTGCCCGATGGCTGCGTTTTGTGCCTCGACGAGGCCTATGTCGAGTTCGCCCCGGCGGGTACGGCGCCGCAGATTGCCGCCGATGATCCCCGCGTGATCCGTATGCGCACCTTTTCCAAGGCTTACGGCATGGCCGGTGCGCGCATCGGCTACGCGGTGGCGGACGCGCGGCTGATCGCCGCCTTCGACCGCGTGCGCAATCATTTCGGCATGAACCGGATGGCGCAGGCGGGGGCGCTGGCGGCCTTGCAGGACGGCGCGTGGCTCGCCCATGTGCAGACGCAAGTGGTCCGCTCGCGCGACGCGATCACGGCGGCTGCCGCGGAAAACGGCCTGACCGCCCTGCCGTCCGCGGCGAATTTCGTGGCGGTGGATTGCGGGCGCGACGGCGCGTTCGCCCGCGCGGTGCTGGCCGCTCTGGTAGACCGGGGCGTGTTCGTGCGGATGCCCTTCGTCGCGCCGCAAGACCGCTGTATCCGCGTCAGTTGCGGCCCCGAACGCGAAATGGCGGTGCTGGCGGAGACGCTCCCGCGGGCTCTTGCCGAGGCCCGAGAAAACACCTGACAGCCGCGCGATTCGCGGTAAACTGTGCTTATGCGCAGAGGCCAGATGGACGCCGCACCGAACTACACCACCGCCGCGCTGGTGATGGGGGGTGTCAACCTGTTCTGGATTCTGTTGCTGATCCGTGGGTTTCTGGGGTTCGGCGCAGTGTTCGCGGTGGGCTATGCACTTGACCGGCTGATCGTGTGGGGTGCGCGGCGGCGGCGCCGGGCGGGCTGAGGCCGGGCGCGGCTCAGACCGGGACAGTGCGCACCGACCAGCCCCAGAACCGCCAGAGCATGAACACCCCCGCCAGCGCCAGCCCCAGCGCCAGCCCCAGCCAGATGCCCGGCCCCCCGAACCCGAGGGTAAAGCCCAGGACATAGCTTGCCGGCACGCCCACGGCCCAGTAGCTGAACGCGGCGATGACCATCGGCACGCGCGTGTCCTGCACCCCGCGCAACAGGCCCAGCGACATCACCTGCGCCGCATCGACCACCTGAAAGAGCGCCGCCGCCGCCAGCAGCGTGCGCCCGATGGCGATCACCGCGTCGCGCGCCGGGTCCGCGGGGTCGAGGAACAGGCCGATCAGCAGGTCGGGCAGGCCGAGAAACAGCGCCACCGTGCACAGCGCCACCGTCGCCGACACGGCCAGCACCACCCTTGCCCCGTTGCGCAGGCCCCGCCCGTCGCCGCGGCCCTGCGCCTGTCCCGCGCGCACGGTGGCTACATTGGACAGGCCGACATGCACCATGAAGATCACCGAGGTGACCTGCAGCGCGATGCCGTGCGCGGCCAGTTGCAGCGTGCCGAGCCAGCCCATCATCACCGACGAGGCGGCGAACAGCCCGACCTCGGCGAGGTTGGTGATGCCGATGGGCCAGCCGAGGCGGAACACCTGCGCCAGCGCCTCCCAGTCGGGCCGCCAGAGCCGGGCGAACATCGTGTGCTCGGGCATGCTGCGCTGCACGTAGACGGCCAGCACCAGCATCGAGGCGAGGTTGACCGAGACCGAGGCGATGGCCGCGCCGCGCACCCCCATCTCGGGCATCCCGAGATTGCCGAAGATGAGCGCGTAGTTGACCAGGATATTGAGCGCCACCGCCGCCAGCGTCACCCACAGCACCACGCCGGTGCGCTCGAGCGCTGCGAGGCAGGACTTGAGCACCATCACCAGCAGCGCGGGCAGGATACCCCAACCGGCGATGACGAGGTAATCGCCCGCCAGCGCCGAGGTGCCAGGGTCCTGCCCCATCATCAGGAACAGCGTGGCCGAGCCCAGCGTCACGGGCAGGCACGCGAGCGCGAACAGCGCCGAGGCCCATAGCCCCATCCGCGTGACCCGGCGCACCTGCGCCTCCTCGCCCGAAGATGCGGCGCGCGCGACCATCGGCATCACCGCCCAGGCAAACCCCGATCCCATGATGAACAGCACGAAGAACAGGGTGCCGCCCAGCACCTCGGCGGCCAGCGCCTCGACCGAATACCAGCCCAGCATCACCGCATCGGTGAGCGTGATTGCGAACTGCGCCAGATGGCTGCCGACGAGCGGCAGGCCGAGGCCGAGGACAGCGCGCAGATGTTGGCGATATGTCAGGGGCTGCGTCATGAACTTGCCCTAATTCGGGGGTCGTGCGGGCGCAAGAGGGCAGAGCAGGCACCAAGGCGGCCGGACGCGGCCTGCGCCCCCTTTCCCCGCGCGGCGGCTACGCAGCGACCGGTCGCATCAGAGCGGCACCGCCGCCACCTCGTTGCCGCGCACCACGAGGCCGATCTCGCCCCGGCACAGGCGCAGCGCGTCCTCGCCGAACACCTCGCGCCGCCAGCCCGAGAGCGCCGGCACCTCGCGCCCGCCCGCCGCCAGATGATCGAGATCGGCGGCACTCGCGATGAGGCGCGCGGCCACGTCGCTCTGGTCGCTGCGCGCCTTCAGAAGCACGCGCAGCATGTCTGCAATCGCCGGGTTGGCCTGCGCCTTGCCATGAGGCTCCGAGTCGACGCGCGGCAGATCATCTTGGGGACAGTCCAGCCCGGCGCGCACCGCGGTGATGATCCCCTCGGCGATCTCGCCCTTGCGCGCCTCGCGCAGCAGCAACCGCGCGCGGCCCAGGTCCTGGTGCGATTGCGGTTTTGTCGCCGCCAGTTCCAGCAGCGCGTCATCCTTGAACACCCTTGAGCGCGGCACGTCGCGCGATTGCGCGTAGGTCTCGCGGAAACGGGCCAGTTCGCGCAGGATGGCGAGGAAACGCGGCGCGGTGTTGCGCGTCTTGATGCGCCGCCATGCCTCGTCCGGATCGGTGCGGTAGGTGTCCGGATCGGCGAGGGTCTTCAACTCCTCGGCCACCCAGGCGCTGCGCCCGGTCTCGTCCAGCTTGGCCGCGAGATACTCGTAGATCTGGCGCAGGTGGGTCACATCAGCCACGGCATAGGATTTCTGCGCCTCCGACAGCGGGCGGCGCGACCAGTCGGTGAAGCGCGAGCTCTTGTCCACCGAGGCGCGGGCGATGCGTTTCACCAGCGTCTCGTATCCCGCCTGATCGCCGAAGCCGCAGACCATCGCCGCCACCTGCGTGTCAAAGAGCGGTGTCGGGATCACCCCTGCCGCGACGGCGAAAATCTCGAGATCCTGCCGCGCGGCATGGAACACCTTGACCACCGACGGGTCGCGAAACAGATCGTAGAGCGGCTCCAGCGAGAGCGCGTCGCCCCCCGCGATGGGATCGACCAGCACCGCGTTTTCGTCGTCGTTGCCGGGCATGGCAAGCTGCACCAGGCAGAGCCGGGAATAATAGGTGCGCTCGCGCAGGAACTCGGTATCGACGGTGACGTAATCATGCGTGCGTGCCGCCTCGCAGAATTCGGCGAGCGCCTCTGTGGTGGTGATTGTCTGCATGAAGGTTATGCTCTCCGGTGTCGCGGTCCTGCCCCTCGGCGGGGTATATCCCAGCCTCCCGGCAAATGAAATGCCCCGCTCAGGGCAGCATCACCGGGCGCCGGTCGCCAGCGGCAAAGCGTTTCAGCACCGCCGGATATAGGATGTGCTCCTGCTCCAACACCCGCGCGGCGAGGGTCCGCTCCGTGTCGTCCGGCAGGATCGGCACCCGCGCCTGCCCGAGGATGGGCCCATCGTCGAGCGCGGGCGTGACCTCGTGGACGGTGCAGCCGGCCTCGGTATCTCCTGCCGCCAGCGCGCGGGCATGGGTGTCGAGCCCGCGATACTTCGGCAAGAGCGAGGGATGGATGTTGAGCATCCTGCCCTGCCAGGGTGCGACGAAGCCGGCGGTAAGCACCCGCATGAATCCCGCGAGGGCGATGATGTCGATGGCGTGCGGGACGAGCCGTTCGGCGAGTGCGGCCTCGAATGCCGCGCGATCGCCCGCGAAGGGGCGGTGATCGACCACGTCGGTCGGGATACCCGCGTCCCGCGCCCACGCGATACCGCCCGCCTGCGGATCGTTCGACAGGACCAGCGCGGCGCGCGCGGGGTGATCGCCGGTCATGCTTTCGACCAGCGCGCGCATGTTCGAGCCGCCCCCGGAGATGAAGATCGCGACCCGCTTGCTCAAGCGAGCTGCTCGCAATAGCGCACCCCGGTCCCGGCGGTGACATGGCCGATGCGGTGGGTGGTCTCGCCCGCGTCCCGCAGCGCGGTCTCGACCGCGTCGGCGCTGTCGGCGGCGGCAACCACCACCATGCCGATCCCGGCGTTGAAGGTCTTGAGCAGCTCCGCCCCGGCGAGCTCGCCCGTCTCGGAAAGCCAGCCAAAGACCGGCGGCAGCGCCCATGCGCCGAGGTCGATCTCGGCGCCCGTGCCCTCGGGCAGCACGCGCGGCAGGTTCTCGGTCAGCCCGCCGCCGGTGATATGGGCAAGGCCGTGCACGCCGCCCACCGCCAGCGCCGCGAGCGCCGGGCGCACATAGAGCCGCGTGGGCGCGAGCAACGCCGCGCCGAGGGTCTGCTCCGCGTCCCACGGACAGGCATCGTCCCAGCCAAGGCCAGAGCGTTCGACGATCCGGCGCACGAGGCTGTAGCCGTTGGAATGCACGCCATCCGAGGCTAGGCCAATGAGTACATCGCCCTCGACCACGCCGCGCGGCAGGTCGTTGCCGCGCTCCATCGCCCCTATGGCAAACCCCGCGAGGTCGAAATCGCCCGCCGGGTACATGCCCGGCATCTCCGCCGTCTCGCCGCCGATGAGCGCGCAGCCCGCGCCCCCGCAGCCGCGCGCGATCCCCTCGATGATCCGCGCGGCATTATCGAGTTCGAGCTTTCCGGTGGCGAAATAGTCGAGGAAAAACAGCGGCTCGGCCCCCTGACACACCAGGTCGTTGACGCACATGGCGACGAGGTCCACACCGACGCCATCCACCAGCCCGGTGTCGATGGCGATGCGCAGCTTGGTGCCCACGCCATCGGTGGCGGCCACGAGGACCGGATCGGCGAAACCGGCGGCCTTGAGATCAAAGAGACCGCCGAAGCCACCAAGACCGGCCATCACCCCGGGCCGTTTCGTGGCGGCGGCGGCGGGCTTGATCCGCTCAACCAGCGCGTTCCCGGCATCGATATCGACGCCCGCCTCGGCATAGGTCAGCCCGTTTGGTTTGCCGGTTCCGGTCATGCTCTGGTGTCCTTTTCGTGTCTCGCGCAATGCAGTATTGCATCCACCTGTCCCGCGCAATCGCAAAGCCCGCGACACCAGCGGGGCAGGGCGGATCAGGGGGCCGGACACGGCAAAGCGCGGCCTGCCGCAACACCCGTATCGGGCCGGCATTCCGCTCGCGCCGGCCGTCCGCGCGGTTCTGTCCTGTCCTGTCCCGGACTTGCTGTATCAGATGGTATCGTGCATCGTCGCGTCGTCGCCCAGCATCGCGCGCAGCCGTTCCAGCCCGCGGTCGCGCAACTGCCGTATCCGCTCGCGCGAGACGCCGTGGATATCGCCCAGCTCCTGTAGCGTGAGCGGCGGATCGGCCAGCACGTTGGACACCACGATATGCCGCTCGCGCTCGGGCAGTGCGCCGAAATGATCGACCATGACGGCGCGCAACCGCGCGCGGTCGTGACGGTCGGCGACATCGGCCTCGACGTCCGTGTCGGGGTCGGGCAACAGGTCCATCGCCTCGGCCCCGTCCTCGCCGACGGGACCGTGCAACGAGGCGTCGGCCTGCCCGAATTGCCGGCGCATTTGGCCCAGCACGCGCGTATCGACCCCGAGCGCCGCGGCCAGGCGCGCCTCGCGCTCCGCGGGGTCCTCGCCGGGCCGGCGGGGCAGGTTATTCTCGATCTGCCCCAGCCGATAGAACGCCTGCCGCGCCTTGGCCGACCGGCCCCGCCGCACCAGCGACCAATTGAGCAGCCGGTAATCCTGCAACTCGGCGCGCACCCACCACGCCGCGTAGGTGGCGAAACGGATGCCACGATCCGGGTCAAAGCCGTCGGCGGCGCGCATCAGCCCGATATAGGCCTGTTGCATCAGGTCGGGATCGTCCTGCGCCCGGCCCTTGGTAAAGCGCGCCACCATCGCCTGCACCAGCGGGGTAAAGGCCGTGACCAGCCGGTTGCGCGCCGCCACGTCGCCGCGCTCGCGCCACGCGCGGGCCAGCCGCGTCTCCTCCTCGGGGGACAGGAAGGCGCGGCCCGCGGCGCGCGCGCGCTGGGGCGGTCGGTTCGGGAAATAGGGCTTGTTCATGGTCTCGGGCCCGACTCTTGCAGGGATGAAGTGATTTCGAATCGAAACTATCCCTCCGCGCGCCTCTGGTCAAACCGGTTTCGACTCGCTATTACTCTCCCATGAGCCGATCCAAGGCCCCCCAAGCCGACCCTGCCGAGGCGGCGCCCGCCACGCTGGCCGAATTGCTCGTGCATGTCGGGCGCTCGGCGCGCGGCGAAGAGGGCGGCCCCGCGCGCCTCACCGCCGCGCAATGGACGGCGCTGCGTTTCTTCGCGCGCGCCAACCGGGCCTCGCGCACGCCCTCGGCCTTCGCCAGTTTCCAGGCGACGACACGGGGCACCGCCTCGCAGACGATCAAGACGCTGGAGACGCGCGGCCTGCTGGCGCGCCGCCGGTCCGAGAGCGACGGACGCAGCGTGCACTTCGAGGTGACGGCCGAGGGGCAGGAGATGCTCGCCGCCGATCCGCTGCGGCACCTGATGGCAGCGATCGACCATTTGCCACAGGCCGACCGCGCGGCGCTGGCGCGCATCCTGCCCGAACTGTCAGCACAGCTCGCGGGCGCGCGCGGCGGCACCTGCGTGGGCACCTGCGGCCGCTGCGACCACTACGAATCGCGCGGCGATGGCGGCTATTGCGCCTGCGTCGCGATGAGCCTCGCACCCTTCGAGATCGGCCAGCTCTGCACGCGGTTCAGCCCGCGCGAGGCGGCGGAATAGGGCAGGGGGCTGTCTGCCCCCAGTCGCCCGGGACGGGCGCCTCCCCCCGAGAATATTTTGGGCAAGATGAAGCTCAGGCCAGCGTGCCCTCGGGCGTCAGCACGCGCTTGCCCCCCAGATACGGCACCAGCGCCTGCGGCAACACCACCGAGCCGTCCGCCTGCTGCCCGTTCTCCAGCACCGCGATCAGGCAGCGCCCCACCGCGAGGCCAGAGCCGTTGAGCGTGTGAACGTAATCCGGCTTGCCGCCGCCCTCGGGGCGGAACCGCGCGTTCATCCGCCGTGCCTGGAAATCCCCGCAGACCGAGACCGAGGAAATCTCGCGATAATTGTCCTGCCCCGGCAGCCAGACCTCGATATCGTGGGTGCGCCGCGCGCCGAACCCCATGTCGCCGGTGCACAGCACCACGGTGCGATAGGCCAGCCCCAGCCGGTCGAGGATGCCCTCGGCGCAGGCCGTCATCCGGTCGAGCTCGGCGCGGCTCTCGCCCGGGTGGGTGATCGAGACCATCTCGACCTTCTCGAACTGGTGCTGGCGCAGCATGCCCGCCGTGTCGCGCCCCGCGCTGCCCGCCTCCGAGCGGAAACACTGGGTGTGGGCGACATAGCGGCGGGGCAGGGTGGCCGCCTCCACCGTGTCGCCATGCACGAGATTGGTCAGCGTCACCTCGGCGGTGGGCACCAGCCACCAGCCATTGGTGGTCTGATAGCTGTCCTCGCCGAATTTCGGCAACTGCCCGGTGCCGCGCATCATCTCGTCGCGCACCAGCACCGGCGTCCAGGTCTCGGCGAGGCCGTTCTCGGTGATGTGGGTGTCGAGCATGAATTGCGCCAGCGCCCGGTGGAGCCGCGCCACCGCGCCCCGCAGCACCACGAAGCGGCTGCCAGAGAGCTTGGCGGCGGTCTCGAAATCCATGCCCGGAATGACGCCCGCGATCTCGTAATGCTCCTTGGGGGTAAAGTCGAACGCGGGCGGCGTGCCACGGCGGTAAAGCTCGACATTGTCATCCTCGTCGGCGCCCTCGGGGACATCGTCGAGGGGCAGATTGGGCAGGCCCATGAGCGCCTCGGTCAGTTGCTGATCGAGCTCGCGCGCCTGCGTCTGCATGGCCGCCACCTCGGCCTTCTTCTCCGAGACCAGCGCGCGCAACCGCTTGAACTCCGCCTCGTCGCCCTTGGCCTTGGCGGCGCCGACCTCCTTGGAGGCCCGGTTCTGCTCGGCCTGCGCGGTCTCGGCGGCATGGATACGCGCCCGCCGCGCCTCGTCGAGTGCCAGAATGTCGCCAGAGACCCCCTCCAGCCCCCGCCGGGCCATCGCCGCGTCAAAGGCTTGCGGGGTGTCGCGGATGGCGCGGATGTCGTGCATGGGGTCGTCCTCGTCCTGATCTGAATCGCCTGCCCGCGCTTATGCACCACTTCGCGGGCGAGGTGTAGGGCGGGGTTCAGCCTCCCTCTCGCACCGACGCGATACCGACGTAATACCGACGCTGTGCAGCCCCCGCTTTCGCGCCTTGCAAATGCGCGGCCCGAACCTTAGGTTCCGCGTCAACTCGCGGGGCCGGGCCCTGCCATCAGACAAGGAACGCACCCCATGGAAGCCTTCGCGCAATTCGTCCCGCTTATCCTGATCTTCGTCATCATGTACTTCCTGTTGATCCGTCCGCAGCAGAAAAAACTCAAGGAACACAAGGCGATGGTCGAGGCGCTGCGGCGTGGCGACCAGGTGGTGACCCAAGGCGGGCTGATCGGCAAGGTGGCCAAGGTCAAGGACGAGGGCGAGATCGAGGTAGAGCTTGCAGAGGGCGTCAAGGTGCGGGTCGTGCGCTCGACCATCGCGCAGGTGCTGTCCAAGACCGAGCCGGCCGAGGGCTAAAGGCCGCCACCGACCACGCAAGCCATTGAAAAGGCGCGACAATGCTGCAAATCGACCTGTGGAAACGCCTCCTGATCTGGGGCATCGTCGCGCTCGGGCTGCTGCTGGCCCTGCCCAATGGATTCTACTCCCGGGTCGAGACCCATAACGACGCCACCGCCGCCGTCGAGCGAGGTGCCAACCCCTCGGAATTGCAGGACGAATTGGCCCTCTGGCCCGACTGGCTGCCCTCGGGCCTCGTCAATCTCGGGCTCGATCTGCGCGGCGGCGCGCATCTGCTGGCCGAGGTGCAGGTGGGCGATGTCTACAAGGCGCGGCTGGAGGGCATGTGGCCCGAGGTGCGCGACCTGTTGCGAGAAGAGCGTGATCGGGTGGGCGCGATCCGCCTGCAAGACACTGAAAATGCAGAACTTCGTGTGCGAATGGTCGAGCGGCCGGAGATGGCCGAAGAGGCCGCGGCGCTGGTTCGCGGGCTCGCGCGCCCGGTCACCAGCCTGACCGGCGCCGGGGCCACCGACATCGCGGTGGCGAGCGAAGGCGCCGATATCATCGTGCGCCTGAGCGAGGCCGAGCAGCGCGCCACCGACGAGCGCACCGTGCGACAGGCGCTCGAGATCATCCGCCGCCGCATCGACGAGACTGGCACCCGCGAGCCAACGATCATGCGCCAGGGGGCAGATCGCATCCTCATCCAGGTGCCGGGCATCGGCTCTGCGGGTGAGCTCAAGGCGCTCATCGGCACCACCGCTCAACTGACCTTTCAGCCGGTGGTGAGCCGCACCTCCAACCCTGACGAGACCCCGGGCCCGGGCAACGAGATCCTGCCGGCGATGGACGACGAGGGGGTCCACTACATCCTCGAACGCGCGCCGGTCGTCACCGGTGAGGAGCTGGTCGATGCCCAGCCGGATTTCGACCAGAATGGGCAACCCGCCGTCTCGTTCCGTTTCAACCCCACCGGCGCGCGCAAATTCGGCGAGTACACCGCCGAGAATGTTGGTAATCCCTTTGCTATCGTGCTCGATGGCGAGGTGATCTCGGCCCCCGTGATCCAGAGCCACATCCCCGGCGGTTCTGGCATCATCACTGGCAATTTCACCGTCGAGGACAGCACGCAGCTTGCCGTGCTGTTGCGCGCAGGGGCGTTGCCTGCGGGGCTCGAATTCCTCGAAGAGCGCACCGTCGGGCCGGAACTGGGCGCCGACAGCATCGAGGCCGGCAAGATCGCCTGTATCGTGGCCTTCGCGCTGGTGCTGGCCTACATGCTGGCTTCGTATCGGATTTTCGGCCTGTTCGCCAATATCGCGCTCATCGTCAACGTCGGCCTGATCTTTGGTCTGCTGAGCCTCATCGGGGCCACGCTGACACTGCCGGGGATCGCGGGCATCGTGTTGACCATCGGCATGGCGGTGGATGCCAACGTGCTGGTCTTTGAGCGCATCAAGGAGGAGATGAAGACCGCCAAGGGCGCCGCCCGCGCGATTGAGCTGGGCTACGAAAAGGCGATGAGCGCCATCGTGGACGCCAACATCACCACCTTCATCACCGCCGTGATCCTCTACGCGATGGGCTCGGGCCCGGTACGGGGCTTTGCCATCACGCTGGGGTTGGGCATCATCACCTCGATCTTCACCGCGATTTTCGTGACCCGACTGATTGCCATCATGTGGTTCGAGCGCAAGCGCCCCAAGACCGTCTTGCAAGGTCGCGCGCTGCGTCTCGTGCCGCAGGAGACCGCGATCGACTTCTTCGGCCGGTGGAAGCTGTGGCTGGGTATTTCGGGCGTGATGATCCTCGTGGCACTCGGCTCCTTTGCGATACAGGGGTTGAATTTCGGTATTGATTTCAAGGGCGGCACGACGATCCGCACGCAGAGCGCCGAGCCGGTGGACGTCGGTCAGTACCGTGATGCGGTGGGCGATCTGGGACTGGGGGATGTGAGTATCACGCAGGTGTTCGACCCGACCTTCGGCCCCGACGAGAACGTGGCGATGATCCGTATCCAGGCGCAGGACGAAACCGAGAGCGTCTCGCCGGAGGTGATCTCGGCGGTGGAGCAGGCCTTGCGGGCTCAGGTGCCCGATATCCAGTTCACCTCGGTCGAGAGCGTCGGGCCCAAGGTCTCGGGCGAACTGATCCAGGCGGCGGTGATCGCCGTGGCGCTCGCCATCGCGGCGGTGCTGTTCTACATCTGGCTGCGCTTCGAGTGGCAATTCGCCGTTGGCGCGGTGCTGGCACTGGTGCACGACGTGGCGCTTACAGTGGGCGTGTTCTCGGAGCTGCAGATCCAGTTCGATCTGGCGATCATCGCGGCGCTATTGACCATCGTCGGCTACTCGCTCAACGACACTGTGGTGGTGTTCGACCGCGTGCGCGAGAACCTGCGCAAATACAAGCAAAAGCCGCTCCGCGAGGTGCTCAACATCTCTATCAACGAGACGCTGAGCCGCACGATGATGACCTCGGTCACCACGCTGCTGGCGCTCTTCGCACTGTACTTCCTCGGCGGTGACGTGATCCGGGGTTTTGTCTTCGCGATGATCTGGGGCGTGGTCGTGGGCACCTACTCGTCGATCTTCGTCGCCTCGACGATCCTGATGTGGCTGGGGGTGAAGCGCGACTGGTCGAAACCGGATGCCACCGCCGGCACGCAATTTGCCAATGTGGATGCCTGATCCACTCGTAGCGGCCCTGGCGACTCCGGGGTTGCCCTGGCTGATGCTGGCGATCGGGGTGGCCGGTATCGTGCGCGGCTTCTCGGGCTTCGGCACGGCGCTGATCTTTGTCCCTGTCGCCGGGATATTCCTTGCACCGCAGGTGATCGTGGGCGTGATGATGCTGACCGGCATCGTCAGTTCATCGGCGCTCCTGCCGCGTGCGTGGGGGCAGGCAGATCGGCGCGAGGTGGGGCTGCTGGCCTTCGCTGCACTGCTGACGGTACCCTTGGGCCTGTGGCTGATGGCCCGGATCGACCCGGAACTGATCCGCTGGTGCGTGGCCGTGATCGCCACGGTGACGCTGGCGGCGCTGGTATCGGGCTGGCGCTTTTCGGGGCGGGTGAGTCGCCCGCAACTGGCGGGTATCGGCGCGGCGGCGGGGGGTATCGGCGGGCTGACGGGGCTGACCGGGCCGGCGGTGATCCTGTTTTACCTCGCCGGGCAATCGGTGGCGCAGGCGGTGCGCGCCAACACCATCCTGTTCCTCGCCGCGCTCGACGTGGTGATCGTGGCCAACCTGCTGGCGAAGGGCGTGGTGGACTGGGCGCTTGTGGCGTTGGCACTGGTACTGGCAATTCCTTATGTCACCACCTCGCTCATCGGGCAGGCGCTGTTTGACCCGCGCCACGAGCGGCTCTACCGTTGGGTGGCCTACGCCGTGATCGCGCTCGCGGTGCTGAGCGGTCTGCCGATCTGGAGCAATGGAGCCTGAGCCATGCGCATGACCGAGATCACCTTTGCAGAGGCCACGCCGGTGGACGGCTACGGCCCCGGCTTTTTCCGCGTGGCCGGGCAGGTGATCGAAGGCGCGGTGCTGGTGACCGCGGCGTCGGCGCGCGGGTGGCGGGGCTTTGACGATCCCGCACCGCTCCTGGCGCTGGCGGGAGAGGTGGACGTGGTGTTCATCGGCACCGGGGCCGAGACGGCGCACGCCCCCGCCGACCTGCGCGACCGGCTGCACGAGGCCGGGCTGGGGGTCGAGGCGATGAATTCGCCCGCCGCCTGCCGCACCTACAACGTGCTCCTGTCCGAGGGTCGCCGAGTGGCGCTCGCGGCGCTGCCGGTGTGACATCGCGCGCAGGCTTTGGCGCTTTCCGCGCCTGCGGCTTTGGGCTAGGCAGAGCGCATGGTGTTACGTGTCACGGATATGGGCGTCGCCCGCGGCGGAGCGCCGGTGCTGGAAGGGGTGAGCCTCGCGCTCGGCCCCGGTGAGGCGCTGGTCCTGCGCGGACCCAACGGCATCGGCAAGACCACCCTCCTGCGCACGGTGGCGGGGCTTCAGCCCGCCCTTGGCGGTGAGGTCGAGGCCGCGCCCGAGAGCCTCGTCTATGCTGGGCACGCCGACGGGATCAAGGCGGCGCTCACCGTGATGGAGAACCTGCACTTCTGGGCACAGGTCTTTGGCACCAGGGACATTTCCCGGGCGCTGGAGACGTTTCGCCTTGGTCCACTGGCGAACCGGCAGGCCGGCGCGCTGTCTGCCGGGCAAAAGCGGCGGTTGGGCCTCGCGCGGCTCCTGGTCACCGGGCGGTCTGTCTGGCTGCTGGATGAGCCGACCGTGTCACTCGACACCGATGCGGTGGCGATGTTCGCGGGCGCGGTGCGTGCCCATCTTGCCGCGGGCGGTGCGGCGCTCATCGCCACGCATATCGACCTGCGGCTGTCGGAGGCGCGCATCCTCGATCTCGCACCCTATCGCGCCGCGCCGCTGGCGGTGGAGGATTTTGACGGGGTGTTCCTGTGATCGCGCTTCTCACTCGCGACATGCGGCTCGCGGTGCGCGCTGGCGGCGGCTTTGGCCTCGGGCTGGCGTTCTTTCTGATCGTCGTGGTGCTGGTGCCCTTCGGCGTCGGACCACAGAGCGCCCTTCTGTCGCGGATCGCGCCGGGAATGCTGTGGCTGGGCGCACTGCTTGCCTGCCTGCTGTCGCTCGACCGCATCTTCGCCCTCGATCACGAGGATGGCAGCCTCGATCTGCTGGCCACCTCGCCCCTGCCGATGGAGGGGATCGTGGTGGTCAAGGCTTTCGCGCACTGGCTCACCACCGGCCTGCCTCTGGTGCTGGCCGCGCCCGTGCTGGGCGTGCTGCTCAATCTGCCGGGGCCGGGCTTTGGCTGGCTGGTGCTGTCGCTGGTGCTGGGCACCCCCGCGCTCAGCGTGATCGGCACCTTTGGCGCGGCGCTCACCGTGGGGCTGAAACGCGGCGGATTGCTCCTCAGCCTGCTTGTGTTGCCGCTCTACGTACCCACATTGATATTCGGTGCCGAGGTGGCGCGGCGTGGGGCCGAGGGGCTCGCCGTGACCACGCCGCTGGCGCTTCTGGCGGGGATCACCTGCGGCACGATCGCGCTTTTGCCTTTCGCCTCCGCTGCGGTATTGAAGGTCAACCTGCGATGACGGACGGATACAGCCCATGAATCTGAATGCCCTTTGGGAATACGCCAATCCGAAGAAGTTCATCGAGACCACCGACCGCGTCCTGCCTTTCGTGGCGTGGTCGGCGGCGCTCCTGCTGGCGGCGGGGTTGGTCTGGGGCTTTTTCTTTACACCCGAGGATTACCGGCAGGGCTCGACGGTCAAGATCATCTACCTGCATGTTCCCGCTGCGCTGATGGCGATCAACACGTGGCTGATGATGCTGGTCACGTCGCTGGTCTGGATCGTGCGCCGCCACCATGTGAGCGCGCTCGCCGCGCGCGCCGCCGCCCCGGTGGGCATGGTGATGACGCTCATCGCGCTCGCGACCGGTGCGCTCTGGGGACAGCCGATGTGGGGCACGTGGTGGGCATGGGACCCGCGGCTCACGAGTTTTTTGATCCTGTTCCTGTTCTATCTGGGGTATATCGCGCTGTGGGAGGCGATCGAGAACGACGACACCGCCGCGGACCTCACCTCGATCCTGTGCCTTGTCGGCTCTGTCTTCGCGCTCTTGAGTCGGTATGCGGTGAATTTCTGGAATCAGGGTCTGCACCAAGGTGCGTCGCTCAGCCTCGACAAGGAGGAGAACGTGGCCGACGTGTTCTGGTATCCGCTGCTGGTGACGATGGCGGGCTTTGTGCTTCTGTTTGTCGCGCTTGTGCTGGTGCGCACGCGCACCGAGATCAGGGCAAGGCGGACGCGCGCGCTCGAGGCACGTGAAAGGATGCAGGCATGATCCCCGAACTGGGCAAATACGCGGGCGCAGTGTTGTCGTCCTACGGGGTGTCGCTGGCACTTCTGGCCGTGATCGTCTGGACCAGCCTGCGGCGCTCGGCACGCGTCAAGCGGGCTTTGGAAGAAATAGAGAAGCGGAGAAGAACCGATGGCTAGGCTTTCGCCCCTCATGGTCGCGCCGCTGGTTGTGTTTGCTGCCTTCGCGGGGCTGGCGCTCATCGGACTTTATCGCGAGAATCCCGATGCGCTCCCTTCGGCGCTGGCGGGCCGGCAGGCCCCGGCGGTTGAGACCACTCCGCTCGGCGACAAGCCGGGCTTTGGGGACGCCGACCTGCGCGCGGGCGAGGTCAGCCTCGTCAACTACTGGGCAAGCTGGTGCTCGCCCTGCCGGGTGGAGCACCCCAACCTGATGCAGCTCGCCGCCGATGGTATCCCCGTCTACGGCGTCAACTACAAGGACAAGCCCGGCAACGCGCTAGGTTTTCTCGAAGAGCTGGGCAATCCCTATACCGGTATCGGCGCGGATTCGTCCGGGCGCATGGCGCTCGAGTGGGGAGTCTACGGCGTGCCCGAGACCTACGTGATCGACGGGCAGGGCGAGATCGTGCAGCGCTTTGCCGGTCCGATCACCGACCGTGTACTGGAGAATACCATCCGCCCGGCGATCGAGGCGGCGCGCGAGCGCTAGCGCGGCCTTAGCGTCTTTCGTGAAGTTTTGGTGACAGCAAGCCGTGGGCCTTGCCGCACCCCCAATATTTTGCATATTCGCGAAATATGGAAAAAGAAATCGCCACCCGCCTTTCCACGCTCGGACATCCGCAACGGCTCGGTATTTTCCGGCTGCTCATGCGGCGCTATCCTGATCGCTTGCCGGCGGGGGAATTGGCCGATGCACTCGCGCTCAAGCCCTCGACCCTCTCGGCCTACCTGAATGCGCTGTTGCGCGCCGGGCTGATCACCCAGGAGCGTCACGCCACGTCGCTCAGATATTCCATCAACATGACCGAGGTGCGCCGCACCTTCGATTACCTGCTCAACGACTGCTGCCGCGGGCGGTCCGATATCTGCGTCCCCGCCTCCACCCGCAAAGGAATCCCGGACATGGCCGACAGGAAATACAACGCGCTCTTCATCTGCGTGGGCAACTCTGCCCGTTCGATCTTTGCCGAGACCATCCTGCGCGAGATCGCGGGCGACCGGTTCAACGCCTATTCCGCTGGAACTCGGCCCTTTTCCGAACTCAATCCCTTCGCGCTGGAAGTGCTGAAATCCAAGGGGCACGACAACTCTGACCTGCGCGCCAAGAACGTAACAGAATTCACGGGGCCGAACGCCCCGGTGATGGACTTCGTCTTTACCGTTTGCGACCGGGCCGCGAACGAGGAGTGCCCGGCCTGGGAAGGGCAACCCGTCACCGCCCATTGGGGCACACCCGACCCGGTCAGCGCCGAGGGCACCGAGGCGGAAAAGGCGCTCGCCTTCCAGCACGCCTATGGCGCGCTGCGCAACCGGATCATGATCTTCGCGGCGCTGCCTTTCGACTCGCTGGACAAGGTGAGCCTTCAGGCCCGGGTGGACGACATCGGGCGCAAGGCCGACGAGGCCGAAGCATGACCGTCTACGCCATCAACGGGTTGGGCCGGATCGGCAAGCTGATCCTCAAGCCGCTGCTGGCGCGTGGCGCGCAGGTGGCGTGGATCAACGACGCGGTGGGCGATGCGGAGATGCACGCGCATCTTCTGGAGTTCGACACGGTGCACGGGCGGTGGGATGCGGCGTTTTCGCATGATGAGGGCGGCATCACCATCGACGGGACGCGCCTGCCGTTCATCGGGACGCGCGACCTTGGCGACCTGCCGCTCGACGGTGTCGACGTGGTGATCGACTGCACCGGCGTCTACAAGACCGGGGCAAAACTGGCCCCTTACTTCGACGCCGGGGTAAAAAAACTCGTCGTCTCTGCCCCGGTCAAGGACGGGGACGTCGCCAATATCGTCTACGGCGTCAACCACGACATCTACGATCCCGCCCGCCACCGCATCGTCACGGCGGCAAGCTGCACCACCAATTGCCTCGCGCCCGTCGTCAAGGTGCTGCACGAGTCCATTGGCATCAAGCACGGCTCGATCACCACGATTCACGATGTGACCAACACGCAAACCATCGTGGACCGCCCCGCCGAGGACCTGCGCCGCGCGCGCTCCGCGCTCAATTCACTGATCCCCACCACCACGGGCAGCGCCACGGCGATCACGCTGATCTACCCGGAACTCAAGGGCCGTCTCAACGGCCACGCCGTGCGCGTGCCGCTGCTCAATGCCTCGATCACCGATTGCGTGTTCGAGATGGAGCGGGAGACCTCTACGGAGGAGGTGAACGCCCTGTTCAAATCCGCAGCCGAGGGGCCGCTCGCGGGTATCCTCGGCTACGAGACGCGACCCTTGGTCAGCGCCGACTACACCAACGACACGCGCTCCGGCATCGTCGATGCGCCCTCCACCATGGTGGTGAACGGCACGCAGGTGAAGGTGTATGTCTGGTATGACAACGAGATGGGCTATGCGCATCGGCTGGTCGATGTGGCGTGCATGGTGGGAGCATCATTGTGAGCCCACGCCCCGAGGGCCTTTCGGCCTATATCGCCGTCACGGCGGCCTATTGGGCCTTCATGCTGACCGATGGCGCGCTGCGGATGCTGGTGCTGCTGCACTTTCACACGCTCGGGTTCAGTCCGGTGCAGCTGGCTTACCTGTTTGTCCTCTACGAGATCGCGGGGATGGTGACGAACCTCTCGGCAGGCTGGATCGCGGCACGGTTCGGGCTAACCTCGACGCTCTACGCGGGGCTGGGATTGCAGGTGCTGGCACTCATCGCGCTGGCGCAGCTCGATCCGGACTGGACCGTCGCGCTTTCGGTGGCCTACGTGATGGCGGTGCAAGGAGCGAGCGGAGTGGCCAAGGACCTGGCCAAGATGTCCTCGAAATCCGCCGTCAAGCTGCTCGCACCAGCGCAAGACGGCGGGCTGTTCCGCTGGGTCGCGACGCTGACGGGATCGAAAAACGCCGTCAAGGGGCTGGGTTTCCTGCTGGGTGCGGCGCTGTTGGCCGGGATCGGTTTCAACGGCGCGGTCTGGGCGATGGCGGGGGTGCTGGCACTGATCCTCGTGGCCGTGGCGCTCGCCATGCCGCCGGGCCTCCCCACGGGGCGCAAGGGCGCGAAATTCTCCGAGGTGTTCTCGAAATCCGCCAACGTCAACTGGCTCAGCGTAGCGCGCGTGTTCCTCTTCGGTGCGCGCGACGTGTGGTTCGTGGTGGGCATCCCCGTCTATTTCTACGGCGTGCTGTCGGACGGTTCCGAGGTCGGGAACCGCGCGGCGTTCTTCATGATCGGCAGCTTCATGGCGGGGTGGATCATCCTCTACGGCGCGGTGCAGGCGGGCGCACCAAGCCTGATGCGCGCGGGCATCCGACCCGAGGGCGACATGATCCGCGCCGCGCGGGGTTGGGCTTTGGCCTTGCTCGCGGTGCCGGTGGCGCTGACTGTTGCGGCACTGCTGGCGGGTGGGCCGCAGACATGGCTCACGATCACGCTGGTGACGGGCCTTCTGGCCTTCGGCGCGGTCTTTGCCGTGAATTCCGCGCTCCATTCCTACCTGATCCTCGCCTTCAGCCGGGCGGAACGGGTGACGATGGATGTGGGCTTCTACTACATGGCCAACGCCGGCGGGCGTCTCTTGGGCACGGTACTCTCGGGGCTGACCTACCAGGCGGGCGGGTTGCCGCTGATGCTGGGCACGGCCAGCGCGATGATCGCTGTCTCGGCGTTCGCGGCGGGGCGGTTGCGCGCCGGGTGAGGCCCCGGCGCGTAGGGGGTCAGGCCACCATCTTCGCTACCACCTCGCCGAAGGACGAGGGCGTAGGTACAATGGTCACGCCGGCATCGCCGAGGATCTCCACCTTTTCCTGCGCCGATTCGCCAAACGCCGACACGATGGCGCCGGCATGGCCCATGCGCCGCCCCTTGGGCGCCGAGAGACCGGCAATGTAGGCCGCAACCGGCTTGGTCATATGGTCGCGGATATAGGCGGCGGCCTCGGCCTCCTGCGGGCCGCCGATCTCGCCCACCATCACCACGGCGTCGGTCTCGGGGTCGTTCTCGAACAACTCCAGGATATCGCGGAAGCTTGATCCGTTGATCGGGTCACCGCCGATGCCGACCGAGGTCGAGACGCCGATACCGTGCTCCTTCATCTGGCTCGCGGCCTCGTAGCCGAGCGTGCCTGACCGCCCGACAATACCCACGCGTCCCGGCATGTAGATATGCGGCGGCATGAGCCCGGCAAAGGCCTGCCCGGGCGTGATGATCCCGGCGCAGTTGGGGCCGATCAGGCGCATCCGGCGCTCGGCCTTGTAGCGGCGCATATAGCGTTTCACGCGGATCATGTCGCGCGCCGGGATGCCGTCGGCGATGCAGACGCAGGTTTTGATCCCCGCATCCGCCGCCTCCATGATCGCGTCGGCGGCGAACGGGGGGGGCACGAAGCAGATCACCAGATCCGCGCCGGTCTCGGCCACGGCGCCCTTGACGGTGTTGAAAACCGGCAGGCCGTCATGCTTGGTCCCGCCCTTGCCCGGGGTCACGCCGCCCACGACGTTGGTGCCGTGCTTGATCATGTCGGCGGCGTGAAAGCTGCCGATGCGTCCGGTCAGGCCAGTGACGAGCACGCGGCTGGATGTGTCGATGAGAATGGCCATCAGGCGGCTCCCTTTTCCGATTTGTGGGCAGCAGACCACGCCGCAACCACCTTTTCCGCGGCGTCGGCGAGGCTCTCGGCGGTCTGGATGGGCAGGCCGCTCTCGGCGATGAGGCGGCGGCCCTCCTCGACATTGGTGCCCGACAGCCGCACCACCAGCGGCATGGTCAGCTCCAGCTCGCGCACCGCGCGGATAACCCCCTCGGCGATCCAGTCGCAGCGGTTGATACCCGCAAAGATGTTGACGAGGATCGCCTCGACATTGGGATCGTTCAGCACCGCCTGGAACGACATGAGCACGCGCTCGGGGCTTGCCCCACCGCCCACGTCGAGAAAGTTGGCGGGCTCTCCCCCGGCCATTTTGATCATGTCGAGTGTCGCCATGGCGAGACCCGCGCCGTTGACGATGCAGCCGATCTCCCCGTCGAGTCCGATATAGTTCAGCCCGCGATCCGAGGCGAAGGTCTCGCGCGAATCCTCCTGGCTCTTGTCGCGCAGCTCCGAGATTTCGGGGCGGCGGAAAAGGGCGTTGTCGTCAAAGCTCACCTTGGCGTCCAGCGCCACGATCTCGCCCGCGCCGGTGACGACCAGCGGGTTGATCTCTACCATGTTGGCGTCGGTTTCTTCCATCATGCGGTAACAGCCGATGATGGTCTTGACCGCCTGCGGGATGAGCGGCGGGTCGAGGTCGAGCGAAAACGCGATCTCGCGCGCCTGGAACGCCTGCATTCCCACCGCCGGATCGACCACCGAGCGGATGATCGACTCGGGCTCCTCAGCCGAGATTTCCTCGATCTCCATGCCGCCCTGCGCCGAGGCCACGACGACCACGCGCTCTTCCTTGCGGTCCATCACGAAGGCGAGATAGATTTCCTGCGCGATATCGGTGGCTTCCTCGACATAGAGGCGGCTCACCAGCTTGCCCTGCGGGCCGGTCTGGTGCGTGACCAGCATCCGGCCCAGCATCCAGCTTGCCGCTTCGCTGATCTCTTTCTCCGACTCGCAGATGCGCACGCCGCCCGCCTTGCCGCGGGCACCGGAATGGATTTGCGCCTTGACCACCCACTTGTCGCCCGACAACTCCGACGCGCGGTATACGGCCTGTTCGGGGCTATAGGCGATGCCGCCGCGCGGCACCTGCACGCCAAAGCGCCTCAGCAGGTCCTTGGCCTGGAATTCGTGGATATCCATTTGATTTCCTCCCTTATCCCTTGGCGGCGATGGCGTCGGCCACGCTCAGCACGTTGTTGGCCATCCGCTCTGATGCCGCGTCGATCATCTTGCCGTCGAGGCTCGCGGCGCCGCGGCCCTCGGCCTCGGCCTTGCGCAACTCCTCGATGATGCGCCGCGCGCGCGTCACCTCTGCCTCGGGGGGCGAGAACACCTCGTTTGCCAGCGCGATCTGGCTGGGGTGGATGGCCCATTTGCCCTCGATCCCCACCGCGGCGGCGCGTTTTGCCGACAGGATATAGCCATCCGGGTCGGAGAAATCGCCGAACGGCCCGTCGATGGCGCGCAGCCCGTAGGCACGGCAGGCCACGGTCATGCGGCTCAGCGCGAAATGCCACTGGTCGCCCGGGTAATCGGGGTTGAGCCCGCCGATCACCACGGTGCGCGCGCGGGTCGAGGCGGCGTAATCGGCGACGCCGAAATGCAGCGCCTCAAGCCGTCCGGGGGCCGCGGCGATGGCCTCGACATTGGCCATGCCGAGGGCGGTCTCGATCAGTGCCTCGAGGCCGATCTGGTGGGTGAAGCCCATGGCTTCCTCGATCTGGCTCACCATGGTTTCCACGGTGTAGAGATCCGCTGGCACGCCCACCTTTGGCACCAGGATCGTGTCGAGATGCTGACCCGCCTGTTCCACGATCTCGACCACGTCGCGATACATGTAATGCGTGTCGAGCCCGTTGATGCGAATCGAGACGGTCTTGCCCCTAGCTTTCCAGTCGATGTCGTTGAGCGCCTGGATGATGTTGGCGCGGGCCTGCACCTTGTCGGGGGGCGCGACGGCATCCTCGAGATCGAAGAAGATGTAATCGACCTCTGACTCCGCTGCCTTCTCGATCATCGAGGGGTTGGAGCCGGGCACGGCCAGTTCCGACCGTTGCAGGCGCTGCTTCTTGAGCGGGTGAAGGGTGTAGCTCATGTCATCTGTCCTTTCAGGCGGCGCGCGCGGCGCTGCGGGTCTGTACTGGCGGGGCCGTCATGCGAAACACCTCTTGCGCGGCGGCGACGCCCTGGCCGGGGCTGATGGCCGCCCCCGCGTCGCGCAGCGCCATTTCCGCTGCCGACAGCGCGCCGCACAGCATCACCGGGTTGAGTGAGCCGAGATGGCCGATGCGGAAGGCACGACCGGCAAGCTTGGCAAGGCCCGAGCCGAGCGAGGTCTGATACTTGTGATAGGCGGTCTCGATCACCTGGCGTGCGTCGATGCCCTCGGGGGCGTAGATCGCGGACACGGTGTCGGAATGCCATTCTGGCGCGTCGGCCACGAGGCGGCAGCCTTGCCATTCGGCTACGGCGGCGCGCACGCCCGAGGCGAGGCGATGATGCCGCTCCCAGACCGATTCGAGCCCGGCCCCGAGCAGCATGTCGAGCGACACGCGCAGGCCGCGCAGGAGCTGCGTCGGGGGTGTGTACGGGAAATAGCCGGTGTCATTCAGCCGGATCATGTCCGAAAAGCTGAAATAGCAGCGCGGCATTTTGGCGCGCTCATGGGCGGCGAGAGCCTTTTCGCTGACCGCGAGCAGGCCAAGGCCGGCGGGCAGCATAAAACCCTTCTGCGAGCCCGCGACGGCAAGATCGACGCCCCAGGCCTCCATCTCGAACTCGATAGAGCCGATGGAACTCACCCCGTCCACGAACAAAAGCGCCGGGTGCCCGGCGGCGTCGAGCGCGGTGCGGATGGCGGCGACGTTGGACGTCACGCCGGTGGCCGTCTCATTATGGGTGGCAAAGACGGCCTTGATCTCATGCGCCTTGTCGGCGGCGAGGCGCGCGGCGTAATCCTCCACGGGCACGCCTTTGCCCCACTCCACGTCGATCACCTCGACATCGAGGCCGAGCCGCTCGGTCATATCCACCCAAAGCATTGAAAACTGGCCGAAACGCGACATCAGCACGCGGTCGCCACTGTTCAGCGTGTTGGTGATTGCGGCCTCCCACGCGCCCGTGCCTGAGCCGGGAAAGACGAACACGCGGCCGGTCTCGGTGCGAAACACCTTTTTCAGGTCAGCGAGCAGCGGCAGGATGAAATCGCCGAAATCGGGCGCGCGCATGTCCTCCATGGGCAGGTTCATCGCGCGGCGCACTTCCTCGGGGACGTTGGTGGGGCCGGGGATGAATAGATGGGTGTTGCCGTTCATTTGGTCCTCCTCTTCGGTTGACCTCTTGTCGCCGGTCGCGCGCCGCCCGGGAACGCCCGCGTGCATGGAAAGCGCGGCCAAGAGGGGGGTGTTTCGCCCCGCCGGGTAGGGCGCCCCTACCCGGCGCCGCAGGGGCGGCATACGTCTGTATGCAAAAAAATCGTTTGATTTCATGCATTTCCTTTGTCTTTGATGGCGGATCAGGAGGAGGAGGCCATGCGCGACATGGTGGATGCGACCGCTCAGGACGCGGAACATGGTTTGCCCGAGGTAATCGTGGCGGACAGGCATCTTATTGTCTGTCAGGGGCTGGGCTCGCTCGTGGCGCAGATGGCGCAGGTGCGGCTCGGGCCGTTCGCCACCGATCAGGCGAGCCTGCGCAAGGCACTGGCGGCGCGACGCGGTCCCTGCATCGTGATCCTCGGCGTGCGGCTCGCCGATGCCGATCTCGGCCGTGTGCTCGAGATGCTGCGGCGCGATCACGCCTCGGTGCTCGTGGTGGTGGTGGTCGAGGAGAGCGAATTCGCCTTCATCCGCACGGCGGTCAAGGCGGGTGCCAACTCGGTCTGCCTGATGGGGCAGGTCCTGACCTCCCTGCCCAAGGTACTCGGGCGGCTGGTGGAGGGGCATTGCATCCTGCCGGTGGACGTGATGCGCCGCCTGACCGGCGAACGGGCCGAGACCCTGTCGCGCCGCGAGCACGAGATACTTGGCCTGCTCACCGACGGGCTCACGAATTTCCAGATAAGCGCGCGGCTCGGTCTGTCCGAGAACACGGTGAAATATTACCTCAAGGCGATCTACCAGAAGCTCGAGGTCAATTCCCGTGGCGGCGCCATCGCGAAATACGTGGCCGGGCACTACTGACGGGGCGGCGTGCGTCCGGGCAGGTCATGGCCTAGAGCCGCCGTAGGCCGTCAGTGTCGGGTGACCCTCACAGCAAGGCAAGGTCAAGAAAGTTTAAAACGTTCTTGAACGGAATCTTTTCAAGATTCCGTTTTTCAACGCTCCCTTCAGGCAGTCCGCCCCTTAACGCACTGCCTCGATCGGCCCCTCGGCGCGCCCGTGGATGAACTGGTCAAGATAGGGATCGCCCGACGTGTCCATTTCCCCCACCGGCCCGGTCCATTGGATCACCCCGTCATGCAGCATCGCCACGTTGTCGGCGATGGCGCGCACGCTCGTCATGTCGTGGGTGATGGTCATGGCGGTCGCGCCCATCTCTACCACGATCTCGCGGATCAACTCGTTGATGACGCCTGACATGATCGGATCGAGACCCGTTGTCGGCTCGTCGAAGAAGATGATTTCCGGTTCCGCGGCGATGGCCCGCGCGAGGCCCACGCGTTTCTGCATGCCGCCCGACAATTCTGCCGGGAAGTTATCCGCCACATCCGGTTTCAGCCCCACGCGGCGCAGCTTCTCGATGGCGATCTCGCGCGCTTCGGCCTTCGGCCGCTTGAGCGAGCCACGCAGCAGGCGAAAGGCCACGTTCTGCCACACCGGCAGCGAATCGAACAGCGCCCCGCCCTGGAACAGCATCCCGAACCGCGCGAGAAAGGCGTCGCGGTCACCCTTGGTCACGTCGCGCCCGTCGAGCGTGATCTCGCCGCTGTCGGGCCGGATCAGCCCGAGAATGCACTTGAGTGCCACCGACTTGCCGGTGCCCGAGCCGCCGATGACGACCATCGACGTGCCGGACGGGATCGTCAGGTTCACCCCGCGCAGCACACGGTTCTCGCCAAAGGCCTTGTGAACGTCCGTAAGCTCGATCATGCGGAAAAGAATACCTCGGTCAGCACGTAATTGGCGGCGAGGATCAGCACCGACGACGCCACCACCGCCGATTTCGTGGCGCGGCCCACGCCCTGCGCGCCGCGGCCCGAATTCATCCCGTGATAGCAGCCCATCAGCGCCACGATGAAGCCGAATACCGCCCCCTTGATGAGACCCGAGACCACGTCCCATGTCTCGAGAAAGTCGATGGTGGTCTTGAGATAGGTGCCCGCCCCGAAATCGAGTCGCCCGACGCCCACCATGAACCCGCCCATGATGCCGATGGCGTCGCCCACTGCCACCAGCAGCGGCAGCGCCAGCGTGGCGGCCAGGACCCGGGGCAGGGTGAGGTATTTCATCGGGTTGGTGGACAGCGTGGTCAGCGCGTCGATCTGCTCGGTTACCTTCATCGTGCCGATCTCGGCGGCGATGCTTGAGGCCACGCGCGCGGCCACCATGAGCCCGCCGAGAACCGGGCCAAGCTCGCGCGTGAGGCCGATGGCCACGATCGAAGGTACCACTGTCTCGGCGTTGAAGCGCGCGCCGCCGGCGTAGATCTGCAAGGCCAGCGCCCCGCCGGTAAAAAGCGCCGTCATGCCCACCACGGGCAGTGACAGCCAGCCGATCTGTATCAGTGCATGGCCGAACTCGCGCCAATAGAAGGGCGGGCGCGCGAGATGGCTCACCGCGTCGGTGGCATAGAGCGTCACCCGCCCGACCCCGGCCAGCGCGGCGATCACCGCGCGCCCGATGGCCGCGAGGAGGCGCGCGAGCGCACTCACGCGCCGACAAGGCGCCGCGTGTAGCGCCCCCCCAGCGAGGTCAGGATTTCATAGCTGATGGTGCTCGCGTTGTCGGCCAGTACGTCGATGCCCTGCTCGGGACCGAGCAGCCGCAGGCTCGACGGATCGTGGCCCAGGTCGGTGATGTCCACCCCGATCAGGTCCATCGAGATACGGCCTGCAATGCGGCAGGGCGTCTCCTCGGCATAAAGGGACGTGCGCGGCCCCATGCCCCGCAGGATTCCATCGGCATAGCCCGCCGATACGGTGGCGATCCGGGTGGGGCGGGCGGCCACGAAATCGTTGCCATAGCCCACCGTCTCGCCTGCCTCCAGGTCGCGGCACTGGATGACGGGGAGGTCAAGCGTGACCACCGGCCGCGCGTCCGTGAAAGGCGCGCCGCCATAAAGCCCGATCCCGGGACGCGCGAGGTCGAAATGGTAATCGGGGTGCATCAGGATGCCGCCGGTATTGGCGAGGCTGCGCGGGATATCCAACCCCTCGGTCATCTCGCGGAAGGCGCGCAACTGCTGCGCGTTCATCGCGTGATCCGCCTCGTCGGCACAGGCAAGGTGGCTCATGATGAGCCGCAGCCCCTGCGTCAGCGCAATCTCGCGCACCGCCTGCCATTCCGCGGGCTCCATCCCCAGCCGGTTCATGCCACTGTCGAGCTGGATGCCAAAGGCGCGGCCGGGAAGCGCCTCGGCGTGGCGGATCATCTGGTCGACCGAGTTGATCATCGGCACGAGGCCGCAGTCCGCGATCATGTCGGCATCGCCGGACATGTGGCCCGAGAATACGTGGATCGCCGCCTCCGGCCCCACCACGTCACGCAGCGCGGCCCCCTCCTCGGCGATGGCCACGAAGAAGCTGCGCACGCCCTCGCGCACCAGCCTGCGGGCGACGCGGGCCGCCCCGAGCCCATATCCATCGGCCTTGACCACTGCTGCCGTCTCACCCGTGTTGGCGGCGTCGAGCGCGCGCCAGTTGGCGGCGATGGCGTCGAGGTCGATGGTGAGGGTGGCGGTGCTCATGACATGGGTTTTGACAGTCAGGACGGGGGCGTCAAGAGGAAAGCAGGCCCCGCGCTTACCGGCGCGAGCCATGAGCGCCGCGCCGCCCGCGACCGCGTCAGAACCAGCTCTGGACGCCGCGCGCGGCGCCGGAGATGTCGCGCCCGATGCCATCGACGGTGGCACACCCGGCCAGCCCGGCGATGAGGGCGAGGGCAATCAGTTTGCGCATGTGTCTGCCTGTGCTTGGTTGCTCTGCTCGTGTGACGGCGTAGCCTTAAGGCTCTTCGCTCTTCTTGTCCCACCAGACCGTCGGCAGGAAATGAATTCCGTCACCGTAGATCGGCAGGTTATCCACAGGATAGGTCAAATCTGCCCTGTGGGCAATACGGCCCACCGCATAGCGGTGGATGGGGATGACATAGCGCCCGGTCGTCAGCACCCGGTCGAGCGCGCGGGTGGCGGCGATAAAGCCTTCGCGGTCGGGTGCGGCGAGCATGGCGTCGATCATCGCCTCGGCCGCCTCCGAGCGCATGCCCATCAGGTTGCGGCTGCCGGGCTCGTCGGCATGATCCCCCCCCCAGTAGAAGCGCTGCTCGTTACCCGGGCTCAGTGACAGTGACCGGCGCATCATCGTCAGGTCAAAATCGAACTGCGCCGCGCGCTCGGAATATTGCGCCTTGTCCACCGTCTCGATGGTGAGCGCGATGCCCAACCGCGCCAGCGCACGGGTGTATATGTCCATCATCGCGCCCGCCTGCGCGATCAACCCGTCCTGTTGCAGCAGGACGGTCAGCTCCAGCGGGCGGCCCGCGTCATTCACCAGCCGGCCCTCTTGCACCTGCCAGCCGGCCTGACCCAGCAAACGCATCGCCCGGCGCAGCCCGGCGCGGTTGCGCGCCGTGCCGTCGCTCACCGGCAGGTCGTAGCCGTCGAGCGCGCCGGGCAGCAGTGTGTCCCCGAAGGGCAGGAGCAGCTCTCGCACGCGACCCTCGGCAGGGCCGGGCCGCATGGCCAGTTCGGAGCCCGAGAAATACGAGGTAATGCGCGGCTGCCGCCCGCCGGTGAGCGTGTCGTTGATATGCTCGAAGTTGAACGCGGTGATGAGCGCCTCGCGCACCCGCCAGTCATCGAGCGGTGCGCGCCGGGTGTTCATCACGAAGCCGGTCATCCCCGAGGGCTGCTCGTGGGGGATTTCCGACAGCACGATCTCGCCGCGCTCCACGGCGGGAAAGTCATACTGATTGGCCCAGGCCTCGGCGTTGAACTCGCGCACATAGCTCAGCAGCCCGCCCTTGAACGCCTCCTTGAGCACCGTGTCGTCGCCGTAGAACTCGATCCTGATCTCGTCGAAATTATGCGTGCCGCGCCGATAGGGCAGGTCGCGGCCCCAGTAATCCGGGTCGCGCCGGAGCGACACGAAGCGGCCCGGCTCGTAGTCGGCGACGACATAGGGTCCGCTGCCGAGGGGCACGTCGTCGAGCCCGCCTTCGGCGATGTCGCGTCCCTCCCATTGTGCCTTTTGCAGGATCGGGCGCATCCCGGCCAGCAGCGCCAGCTCGCGATCGGCCTCGTTGAAGGTGATGCGCACCTTGCGCGCGCCGGTCGCCTCGATGGAGGCGACCTTCTGCCAGAAGCTGCGATAGCGGGCGTGACCGCGTGTGCCCAGCGCCTCGAAGGACCAGATCACGTCGTCTACCGTCACCGGCGAGCCGTCGGAGAATCGGGCCTCGGGCCGCAGGGTGAATTCCACCCAGGATCGGGCTGCATCGGTCTCGACCGATTCGGCCAGCAGGCCGTACAGCGTGAACGGTTCGTCATACGAGCGGCCCATCAGCGTCTCGTGCGTGAGATGCGCGATCTGCCACGGCGCGGTGCCGCGAATGATAAAGGGATTGAGCGAATCGAAGCTGCCGACATTGCCGGTGACGATGCGCCCGCCCTTGGGCGCATCCGGGTTGGCATAGGGTAGCGACACAAAATCAGGTGGCAGGGCGGGGGTGCCATACATAGCTATGCCATGCGCGGGCTCAGCACTTGTCGGCGGGGCCGCCAGCGCGACCACGAGCGCCGCCAGCGCGCCGCGCAATGTGGAGAAAAAATCCGGTGTCATTTTGGCGACAATTCCTGCTCTGCCTTGTTTTCTTGACGCCAAGCCTAAGACCGGATTCACGTCTTTTCAAACTTTTAGCTTGGACTGAACCGCAGGATTGCTTATAAAGGGGTCACTGCTCGATAGGTTTCTTGCCTGTATGAAACCTGCCTCAATGACTAGACCCCGGCCTTGAGCCGGGGTTTTTTTTGTCCGCGTTCCGGCGGCTCACGGCGACGTGACCGCAGAGCCCGCGTGCAATTCCGCGACGCGGCATCTATGCTGCATGCGCAGTACACATTGGGAGACAGAGCATGAGTGTGAAGGGCAAGACCGCCGTCATCACCGGGTCGAATTCTGGCATCGGCCTCGGCATCGCCGAGGAACTGGCACGCGCCGGGGCGAACGTGGTGCTGAACTCGTTCACCGATTCGGACGAGGATCACGCGCTGGCCCGCCGAATCGCCGAAGAGACCGGCAGCCAGGTGCGCTACATCAAGGCCGACATGTCGAAACCCGACGAGTGCCGCGCGCTGATCGAGCAGGCGGGTACCTGCGATATCCTTATCAACAACGCGGGGATCCAGCATGTCGCGCCGATTGACGAGTTTCCACAGGACAAGTGGGATGCGATCATCGCGATCAACATGAACTCGGCCTTTCATACCACCGCCGCCGCGTTGCCGCTGATGCGCAAGGCGGGCTGGGGCCGGATCGTCAACATTGCCTCCGCTCACGGGCTGCGCGCCTCGCCCTACAAGGCTGCCTATGTCACCGCCAAGCACGGTGTCGTCGGCATGACAAAGACGGTAGGGCTCGAGACCGCGAAAGAGCCGATCACCTGCAACGCGGTCTGTCCGGGCTACGTGCTCACGCCGCTGGTGGAGGCGCAAATTCCCGACACGGCCAAGCAATACGGCATTTCCGAGGATGCCGCGATCGAGGAGGTGATCCTCGCCAAGCAGCCGTCCAAGGAATTCGTCACGGTCGAGCAGCTTGCCGGGACCGTGCTCTATCTCTGCTCGGACGCAGCGGCGCAAGTCACCGGCACGACGATCAGCGTCGATGGCGGCTGGAGCGCGCAGTAAGTAGGGGCATTGGCGCGGGCGCGCGGGCGGTCTATATCGGACAGCATGTTTGGAGATTTGCTCAGCCGGCTTCTGGCCCCCGCCCCCGAGACCCTGCCTGACGCGGACGCGCGGCTTGCGCTGTCGGCGCTGATGGTGCGCCTTGCGCGCGCCGATGGCCATTACGATGCCGATGAACGCGCGCGCATCACCGGCATCCTGTCGGGGCGCTACGGGCTCGACGAGGCCGGAGCCGAAGCGCTGCGCGGCGACGCCGAGGCGCTGGAGGCGGAGGCACCTGACACTGTCCGTTTCACCCGCGCGATCAAGGATGCCGTGCCGCACGAGGCCCGCGCCGAGGTGATAGAGGCACTATGGCAAGTGGCGCTGGCCGACGGCGCGCGCGAGGCGCACGAGGATTCGCTTATCCGGCTGGTGACAAGCCTGCTGGGCCTGACCGACAAGGAAAGCGCCCTTGCGCGCCAGCGGATAACGCGCGGATGATCGCCAGCCTGCCGATGTATGACCGGCCCGAGACGGCGGCGGCCAATGACCGGCTGTGGCAGGCGGTGCGGGCGCGGCTGGGCGAGGGGCCGGAGTGCCTCACCCGTGAGGGAGACCTCTGGACGCAGTGGCAAAGCCCCGATCTGCTCTTGTCTCAGACCTGTGGTTTGCCTTATCGGTCAAGGCTTTACGACAAGGTGAACCTTGTCGGCACGCCTGTCTGCGACCTGCCGGATTGCCCGCCGGGGCAGTACTACAGCGTCTTCGTTGCGCGTCGCGACGATCCGCGCGACGATCCGCAGGCCTATGCCCAGGCGGTGCTGGCGTATAACGAGCCGCTGTCGCAATCGGGCTGGGCCGCGCCGCAGGCCTGGGCGGCGGCGCGGGGTTTTGCCTTCACCGAAACGCTGCGCACGGGCGCGCACGCGGCCTCGGCGCAGGCGGTGGCCGATGGGCGTGCGGATATCGCCGCGCTGGACGCGCTAAGCTGGAGGTTCATGGCGCGAACCGACAGGTTTGCGGATGCGCTGCGAGTGATCGGGCGCACCGATCCCACCCCGGCGCTGCCCTGGATCACCGCCGCCACGCGCGACCCCGCCCCGATCCGCGCCGCGCTGTCGGCGGCGCTGCTCGCGATGCCGCCGGAGGATCGCGACACGCTGGGGATTTCCGGGCTGCTCGAGGTCGCGCCTGAGGCCTATCTCGCGCTGCCGATCCCGGCACCGCCTGCCTCCGAATTGACCTGACCGGGCGTCAATTCGGCAGGCAAGCGGCCTGTTCCGCCGCATTGCAAGTTGCATCGCGCAGAATTTTCGGCCCTATTGTCACGAAGACGTCGCAATGCCAGAGTCCGACAGGGGGACGCGCGTGACCGAAACGCCGGTGATCGAAATCCGAAACCTGCACAAGGCCTATGGCGCGCTTGAGGTCATCAAGGGCGTCGATATCACCGCCCCCAGGGGCCATGTCATCTCGCTCATCGGGTCGTCGGGATCGGGCAAGTCCACCATCCTGCGCTGTGCCAACCTGCTGGAGGATAGCCAGCAGGGCGACATCCTGTTCAATGGCGAGCCGGTGAAGTGGAAGGGCGAGGGATTGGGTCGTCATCCCGCTGACGCCAAACAGGTTTTGCGCATCCGCACGAATCTCAGCATGGTGTTCCAGCAGTTCAACCTGTGGGCGCACATGACCATCCTGCAAAACGTGATGGAGGCACCGGTGACGGTGCTGGGGCGCGACCGGGCGGAGGCGGAGCACGCGGCGCGCGGCTATCTCGACAAGGTGGGTATCGGCGACAAGTGCGATGCATACCCTGCGCAGCTATCGGGCGGGCAACAGCAGCGCGCGGCGATCGCGCGGGCGCTGTGCATGGAACCCGAGGCGTTGCTTTTTGACGAGCCCACCTCCGCGCTCGATCCCGAGCTGGAACAGGAGGTGATCCGCGTCATCAAGGACCTCGCGAACGAGGGGCGCACGATGATGCTCGTTACCCACGACATGAGCATGGCCCGCGACGTGAGCGATCACGTGGTGTTCTTGCACCAGGGCCTGATCGAGGAAGAAGGCGCGTCCGACGAATTGTTCGGCGCACCGAAATCAGAGCGGTTGCGGGGCTTTCTCAGCTCCACGATGGCCGCTTGATAGTTACCAACCAGGAGGGAGAAGACCATGAAGAAACTACTCGTTTCCACCGCCGCCGTGGCCATGATGGCCGGCATGGCGATGGCGCAGGACGTCGTGCGGCTGGGCACCGAGGGTGCCTATCCGCCGTGGAACTTCATCAATGATGCGGGCGAGGTCGATGGCTTCGAGCGCGAGTTGGGCGACGAGTTGTGCAAGCGCGCCGAGCTCAACTGCGAGTGGGTGACGAACGATTGGGACAGCATCATTCCGAACCTCGTTTCGGGCAACTACGACGCCATCATCGCTGGCATGTCGATCACCGACGAGCGCGACCAGGTGATTGATTTTACCCAGAATTATACGCCGCCGGACCCGTCCGCCTATCTGGCCATGTCCGACGACGTTGACCTCTCGGGCGGCGTGATCGCCGCGCAGACCGGCACGATCCAGGCGGGCTACGTGGCCGAATCGGGCGCGACCCTGCTGGAATTCGCCACACCCGAGGAAACCATCGCCGCGGTGCGCAACGGCGAGGCCGACGCGGTGCTTGCCGACAAGTCCTATCTCGCGCCGATCGCGCAAGAGGACCCGGGCCTGATGTTCGTGGGTGACGATGTGCCCCTGGGCGGCGGCGTCGGCATGGGCGTGCGCGAATCCGACGGCGAGCTGCGCGAGACCTTCGACGCGGCGATCCAGTCGATGAAGGATGACGGCACGCTCAACACGATGATCGAGAAGTGGGAAGTGTCCTCCACCTTCGAGTGACTGCTTTCATCCCCGCGCGCCATGCGGCGCGCGGGCCGATCTTTCGGGGGCGGCCCTGATGTTTTCGTTTTGCTCCGATCCCGCGACACTCGACGGTGCGCGGTGGCTGGCGTGCTACCTCACCACGGTAAAGCATGCCAATCTCTACATCGCGGTGGGCACGGTGCTGCTGCTTCTGGCGATCACCGCGCCCGCGGCGCTTGCCTTCGGGTTTGGCGGCGCGATGGCGGCGCGGTCGCGCATCTGGCCGCTGTCGTGGTTCGGCAAGGGCTATATCGCCATCGTGCGGGGTGTGCCGGACATTGCCTTTTTCCTGTTCTTCGTGATCGCGCTCGACCAGATTTTCGAGGTGATCCGCCACAAGATCAAATGCCCCGACTGGCCCGACGAGATATGGCAGGGGAGCGATTTCGTGGTGTGCCAGGCGGCCAAGCTGCCGTTGGGCAATTCGCCGCAATGGGTGCATGACACCTATGGATTCTTCGTCGCTGTTCTGACCTTTGCCATCGTGTTCGGCGCGTTCGCGGCCAACGTGCTCTATGGCGCGATGCGCGCGGTGCCGCATGCGCAACTTGAAACCGCGGAGGCCTACGGCATGTCGCGGCGCCAGAGTTTCTGGCGCATCCTCGTGCCGCAGATGTGGGTCTATGCGCTGCCCGGCCTCAGCAACCTGTGGATGGTGCTGACCAAGGCCACGCCACTGCTGTTCCTGCTGGGGATAGAGGATATCGTCTACTGGGCGCGCGAGATGGGCGGCACGGCGCTGCCGCGCTTTACCGAGTATCCGCACGGTGACTGGCGGATGTGGTATTTCCTCGCGCTGCTGGTGTTTTACCTGGGGCTGACCAAGGTGTCGGAGGTGGCGCTGGAGCGGGTGATGGTGCGGCTGAGCCACGGGCAGGCGACGACGGGCGGCGAAGCGCAGCGGAGGGCGGGCGCATGAGCTGCTGGCAGACGGTTCAGGATTACGCGCTGCGCAGTCTCGGCCATGGCGAGCGGCTGTTGCCACGCGACGGATACACGCTGTGCGAGCATTTCACGCTGATCGGGTCGGGACTGATCTGGAACGTGTATTTCGGGGCGCTGGCGCTTTTCGCGGGGTTTTTCCTCGCCACGGTCGTGGCACTGGGAAAGGGCGCGCGCAATCCGCTCATCAGAAAGCCGTCGGAGTGGTTCATATTCATCTTTCGCGGCTCGCCGCTCTTCATCCAGTTCTTTTTCGCCTATTTCCTGTTTCTGTCGCTGAAATCGGTCAGCCCGGTCTTTGACGCATTCACCTCCGCGTGGCTGGGGGCGCTTATCGTGCTGTTTCTGAACACTGCCGCCTATTCGGGCGAGATATTCTACGGTGCGCTGCGCTCGATCCCCAAGGGCGACGTCGAGGCCGCGGATGCTTACGGGTTCTCGGGGCTGCGGCGGTTTCGCAAGATCGTGTGGCCGACGATGCTGCGGCTCGCGTGGCCGGCCTATACCAACGAGGCGATCTTTCTGTTCCACTCGACAACGCTGGTGTTCTTCTCGGGCTTTCCGGCGTGGCAACAGCGGGGCGACGCGCTGTATTACGCCAATTACTTCGCCGACAAGACCTTCAACCCCTTTGTGCCCTATCCGATCCTCGCGGGCTATTTCATCCTGCTGACGCTGGTCATCATCGGGATTTTCGGCGTGGTGAACCGGCACCTCAACCGGCACCTGCCGCAGGAGGCGCGGCGTGGGCTGCGGCTGCGGCTCAACGTCATCCGGTGACGGGGGCGGTGGCGATCCTGGTGCCGGCGGCGGGCGCGTCGCGGCGGATGCGGGGGCGCGACAAGCTGATGGAAGAGGTGCGGGGGCGGCCGCTGTTGGCCGATCGTGTGGCGGTGGCGCTGGACCTTGATGCCGATGTGCTGGTGACGGTGCCGCCCGGGGGGGCGGCGCGCGCGCAGGCGCTGGCCCCGCTGATGGGGCCGAGGCTGTGGGTCGAGGAGGTGCCGGATGCGGGCGAGGGGATGGCGGCGTCGCTGCGCCGGGGGGCGGAATGGGCCGAGGCGCGCGGGGCGGGGGCGCTGATGGTGCTGCTGCCGGATCTGCCGGACCTGACCGGGGCCGATCTGCGCGCGGTGTGGGACGCCTTTGACGGGCAGCGCATCCTGCGCGCGACCGCCGAGGATGGACGGGCGGGGCATCCGGTGGTGTTCCCGGCGCGGCTATTGCCAGAGATGGCGGCGCTGCGGGGGGACGAAGGTGCGCGGGTGATCCTTGCGGCGCATGATGTAGCGCGCGTCGCGCTGTCGGGCTGCCGCGCGGTGACCGATCTCGACACGCCCGAGGACTGGGCCGCGTGGCGTGAGGGCGGGGCACCAAAACCTTAAGAAAATGTAAATATAACGGGTAGTTGGCGTGCGCGCGGATTTGACTCACCGCGCGTTTTCTCGTATAGGTTGTGTCATGCTGAGCGAGATGGGCAGGCGGCCCCGGGACACCCCCGGAGGCCGCCTTTTCATGTCGGCGCGGGCGGGGGGCATCGCGAGAAGGGAAACGGCATGAGGCAGCGACACGCATGGTTCTGATCACCCCGGAGGAGGGGCCTTCGGGCCTGACCAGTGCGATCAATTCGCTTGAAGAGCAGCTTGCGGACATGCGCGGGGAGCTCGAGGCGCTTTATCGGCGGATACGGGCCGGGGAACTGGACGAATTGAAAAACGCGACGCGGGCCACGACGGAAATCCGTCAATGGCTCAAGATCGCAATTGAAATGGAGGCACAGCTTGAAAAACGCAGACAACACGAGCGTGGCATCGTCCACGGCTACGCCATCGACTTCGACGCCGCCCGGGTTGAGATCCGGTGCCGCATGGATCGTCTCGCAAGGGCACGATGCACGGCACGAGTTCCTCGATGCCCTGAGCGAGGGTGAGCTGCTGGCGCTGCCCTATATCTTTGAGTTTCGGCGGAGAGGTCAAGGCGAGCCCGGTCGCCTATCACGGCCCCGACGAATGGTCCTTTCGCCGCTTCATCCTGCACCAGGCGGCGCTCTGCGCGGCGGCGGGGGGCGTCGAGAGCTTCTGCATCGGCTCGGAAATGCGCGGCCTGACGCAGATCAGGGGCGCGGGAAACAGCTTTCCGGCGGTGACGCAGCTCGTTGATCTGGCGGCGGAAGTGCGCGCGCTGCTGGGGCCGGAGGTAAAGATCAGTTATGCCGCCGACTGGTCCGAATATTTCGGGTATCAGCCGGGGAATGGCGACCGGTTCTTTCATCTCGATCCGCTCTGGGCCGATGACAATATCGACTTCATCGGGATCGACAATTACATGCCGCTGTCGGATTGGCGGGAGGGGTATGAGCATCTCGACGCCGAGGCGTGGCCGTCGATTTACGATCTCGACTACCTGCAATCCAATATCGAGGGCGGCGAGGGGTATGACTGGTTTTATCCGTCGCCCGAGGCACGCGCAGCACAAAGGCGGGTGCCGATCACCGACGATGCCTATGACGAGCCTTGGATCTGGCGGTTCAAGGACCTGCGTAACTGGTGGGCCAATCGGCACTTCGACCGGGTGGACGGTGTGCGCGCGCCCGAGCCGAGCGCATGGGTGCCGAAGTCTAAGCCCATCCGCTTTACCGAGTATGGCTGCGCGGCGGTGGACAAGGGCACCAGCCAGCCCAACAAGTTTCTCGATCCGAAATCCTCGGAATCGCGCTTGCCCCGCCATTCGACGGGGCAGCGGGACGAGCTGATCCAGATGCAGTATCTGCGTGCGATGGCGGGTTATTGGCGCGATCCGTCGCATAACCCGGTCTCGCCGGAATACGGGGGGCCGATGCTCGACATGGATCGGGCCTATGTCTGGGCTTGGGACGCCCGGCCATATCCGTGGTTTCCGGCCAATGGTACGCTGTGGTCCGATGGCGACAATTACGCCCGTGGGCACTGGATCACGGGCCGGGTGAGCGGGCGCAGGCTGGCCGAGGTGATCGACGAGATCACGGGCCGCGCGGGGCTTGCGCCGCCCGACAGCGCACCGGCCACCGGCTTCGTGCGGGGCTATACCGTGGACGAGGTGGGCCCGGCACGCGCATCGCTTCAGCCGCTCTTGCTGGCTTATGGCGCGGACGCGGTGGAGCGCGATGGCGGTCTGAGCTTTCGTGTGCGCAACGGGCGGGCGGATTTTGCCGCCGTCTATGACCGGCTGGTGCGCGACCCCGAGCTTGGCGGTGTAATCGAGGAAACGCGCGGTAGTGACCTGGAACTGGCGGGCCGCGTGCGGCTTCGTTTCGTCGAGGCAGACGGTGATTATGAAGCGGTGGCCGAGGAGGCGATCCTGCCAGACGAGGCAACGCACGCGGTCGCGATGTCTGAGTTGTCGCTGTCGCTGACCCGCGCCGAGGGGCGTCAGGTGGTGGAGCGGTGGCTGTCGGAGGCGCGGCTGTCGGTCGACACGCTGCGCCTGTCGTTGCTGCCCTCGGAAATCGCGGTCGGGGCGGGGGACGTGATCGCGTTGCCCGATGCGGAGGGCGGTGGGCGGTTTCGCATCGACCGGGCCGAGCAGATGGGCGCGATGCAGCGCATCGAGGCCACGCGCACCGATCCCGAGAGCTTTCGGCCCATCCTGTTGAGCGAGATATCCGCGCGGATCACGCCGTTTGTGGCGCCTGCGCCGGTGACGCCGCTGTTCCTCGACCTGCCGCTCATGACCGGCGAGGAGGTGCCGCACGCGCCGCACATCGCGGTGATCGCCGATCCGTGGCCGGGGACGGTGACGCTCTATTCCGCGGACGAGGATGCCAATTACACGCTCGACACGCTCGTCGCCGCGCAGGCGACGGTGGGGGTGACCGAGGCATCGCTTCTCCCCGCCGCGCCGGGGCGGATCGACCGGGGCGCGGGTCTCTTCGTTCGGATGCGCCACGGCACGCTGGAGAGCGTGAGCGACCTGGCGTTCCTGAACGGCGGCAATCTGTGTGCCATCGGCGACGGCACGCCCGACGGTTGGGAGCTTTTCCAGTTTCGCGATGCCGAGCTGGTGGCGCCCGAGACCTATATCCTGCGCCACCGGTTGCGCGGGCAGTTGGGAACCGAGGGAGCCGGGACGTGGCCGGTAGGATCCATCGTGGTGCGGATGGACGGTATCCCGCGCCAGATCGGGCTCACCGAGGCGCAGCGCGGACAGGCGCGGCATTACCGGATCGGGCCGGGGGGCGTCCGGTGGATGACCCGAGTTTCGGCCATGCGGTGCTGGCCTTTGACGGATTGGGCTTGCGGCCCTATGCGCCGGTGCACCTGCGTGTGGCCGAGGCGGCGGGCGACCTGCGCGTCACATGGGTGCGGCGAACGCGGATCGGCGGCGACAGGTGGGAGACGCCGGAGGTGCCGCTGGGCGAGGAGAGCGAGACTTACGTGGTGCGCGTGCGACGCGGGGCGCAGGTGTTGCGCGAGATGTCGGTGTCCGGGCCGGAATGGCCCTACACCGCCAGCGCCCGCGCCCAAGACGGGCCGCAGGCGGGAAAGCGGATCGAGGTGGCGCAGGTCTCGGCAAGTTTCGGGCCGGGGCGGTTCGCGGTGCGCGCGTTGTGAGCAGCCCCGGGGGCCTCAGCGCCCCCGGATGCGCGGGTCGAGCGCGTCGCGCAGCCCGTCGCCCATGTAGTTGATCGCCAGCACCGTGAGCGAGATCGCGAGGCCGGGCCAGAACACCCGTTCGGGATAGTCCTGCAGGTATTGCGTCGCGTCGTTCAACAGCCGTCCCCATGTCGGGAAGTCGGGCGGAAACCCGAGGCCGAGGAAGGAAAGCGCGCTCTCGGTGATGATTGCGTTGGCGATGCCCAGCGTCGCCGAGACCATGATCGGCGACATAACGTTGGGCAGGATGTGCCGGGTAATCAGGTTGAAATTCGTTGTCCCGATGGAGCGCGCGGCGAGGATGAACTCACGCTCCTTCAATGCCAGCACGTCGCCGCGCACGATCCGCGCCGTGGGCATCCAGCTTGTCACGCCGATGGCCACCACGATCAGGATAAAGATGCCCTTCTCGGGGCCGAACGTACTGTTGAGCGCCTCGCGAAACAGCAGCACCATCACCAGCAGAAGCGGCAAGAGGGGCAGTGACAGGAACAGGTCGGTGAAGCGCATCAGCGGCCCGTCGAGACGGCGGAAAAACCCCGCGAGAACCCCGATGAGCGAGCCCAGAACCAGCGCCAGAAGCATCGCCGTCAACCCCACCGAGATCGACGTCTGCCCGCCCGCCATCATGCGCGCCAGCGTGTCGCGGCCAAGCTGGTCGGTGCCGAACGGATGCGCGAGGCTGGGTCCCTGGTTGCGCGCGCGGATGTCGATGAAGGTGGCATCATAGGGCCAGAGATATGGTCCGATGAATACCGCGAGGATGATGAACAACAGCACGATGCCACCCGCGAGCGCGCCGCGATGGGTCTTGAACTGGTCCCAGACATCGCGCCAATGGCTGCGCGGCGGCGCGGTGGGGCCCTCGTCGGCCAGCGCGGCGATGGGCTTTGGATCGGGGCTCTCAGTCATAACGGATCCTTGGGTCGAGCACGCCATAGAGCACGTCGGCGACGATGTTGAACATGACGATCAGCACCGCGATCATGAAGGTCACGGTCTGCACCATCGGCAGGTCATTGGCCTGGATGGCGGTGATGAGAAGCTGGCCGAGCCCGTTCACCTTGAATATCTGCTCGGTGATGATCGCCCCCCCGAAGATATACGGAACGCCGAGCGCGATCACCGTGATGACCGGGATCATCGAGTTGCGCAGCACATGCACCATCACCACGGTCCATTCCGACAGCCCCTTGGCGCGGGCGGTGCGCACGTAGTCCTGGTTGAGATTGTCGAGCATCGAGGCGCGCATGAAGCGGCTGATTTGTGCCGTGGTTTGCAGGGCCAGCACCATAACCGGCATGACCATCTGCATCAGCTGCAGCTTGAACGTTTCCCAGCCCACCACCTCTAGCGTGGTGTCGTAGATCGACGGTAGCCAGCCAAGCTGCACCGAGAATATCACGATCACCAGCACACCAGAGAAGAACGGCGGCACCGAATAGCCTACCATGGTGACAAAGGTGCCCGCCTGATCGAACAGCGAATACTGCCGGTAGGCCGAATAGATGCCGATGGGCAAGGCAATCAGGATGCCCACCACGTAGGACATCGCCACCACCCACAGCGTCTGAGGCATGCGCTGCACGATCACGTCCATTACCGGCGAGCGGAACTGCCAGCTAAGAACGCGCTGTTGGCCCTCGGCCAGTGCGGTCCCCAGGAGGTGATCGGTGAAGATCATCGGTTCGACCACGAAGAACTGCCACATCCACTTGCCAAAGCGGATATGAGTCGGCTCGCCGAGGCCAAGCGCATCGCGCATCCGTTCCTTGACCTCGGGCGGCACGGTGAGCGGCACCTGCGCCATCGGGTCGCCGGGGGCGAGCTCCAGCAGCAGGAAGATCACGAGGCTGATGAACAGCAGCGTCGGGATCGAGAGCACGAGCCGTCGGATCGTATAAGTCAGCATGCGCGGCGCCTCAACGGGGTATCTTGGGACAAGTGGGGCCGGGCAAATGCCCGGCCCCTATCCGGCGCGAACCGGATCACTCCTTGATGCGGTACCAGTCAGCCGCGTTCCACAGCTCGGTATCCCAGGTGTTCATCACCACACCGCCGAGCGTGTTGGATTTGGCCGAAACGCGGCCACGATGGACCAGCGGGATGATCACATTGCTGTCCTTGGTGACCATGTTGTTGAGCTTGATGGCGATCTCCCCTCGCTTCGACAGTTCTGCGGTGCCGCCCAGCTCCTTGATCAGCGCATCATATTCCGGGTCGCAATACCGGTTGATGTTCTCGCCCTGCCATTGCGTCGCGGGGCGCGGAATTTTCTCGCAGGTGCGCGACGCCAGATAGCTCTGCGGGTCGGTGCCATCGAAGTTGTTGGCATACATCTCGACATCGGCGTAGAACTTGACGAAGGTGTCGGGACTGCCCGGATCGCCGCCGAAAAAGACGCTCGCATTGATATTGCGCAGCTCGGTCTCGACGCCGATCTCTCCCCACCACTGCTTGATGAGCGCCTGGAAATCCTGGCGCACGGCGTTGGTCGAAGTCTGGTAGAGGACGGACAGCTTCATTCCATCCTTCTCGCGCACGCCGTCGCCGTCACTGTCGGTCCAGCCCGCTTCTTCCAGAAGCGCCTTGGCCCCCTCGATGTCCTGCTCGAGGCAATGGGTGTTATTTGCGGCGTAGATCTCGGGGGCGGGCACCCAGTCACAGGTCGGCTTGCCCGCCTTGCCGTATCCGATCTCGGTGAGCAATACGCGGTCGATGGCCATGGACAGCGCCTTGCGCACTGCCGGGTCGGTCAGGAACGGGTGCGGATGCTTGGTGGTGGCGCGTTCGCCATCGGGCAGGTCAGTCGAGGGATCGGTGAGGTTCATTTCGAGCCTCTCGACCAGGGTGCCGAAGGCTGCGATTGCTTCGCCTTGGCCTGCCTCTTCCATGTTGGCGATCACGTCGGGGGCAAGCTGCAGGTTCCAGGCGTAGTCGAATTCGCCGGTCTCCAGCACCGCACGGCCCGCCGAGGTGGCATCGCCGCCGCCCTTGAAGGTCATGGTGGCAAAGGCCGGCTTGTCGGGATCGCGATAGTTCTCGTTGGCCGAGAGCGAGATCACGTCATTGGGGCGGAACTCATCGACCACGAAGGGCCCGGTGCCGATGGGATGGAAATTTTCATCGGCGCATTCCGAGGCGCGCGCGCCGGTGCACTCGGCATATTGTGCGGCCTGGATGATTGGCGATGTCCCGCCGGTGAAAGGACCATACGGGTTGGGCTGCGGTCCGTCGAAATGCACGGTCACGGTCAGGTCATCGACCACCTCGACCTCGGACACGCCTTCGAACTTGGCGAGCTGCGCGCAGCCGCCCTCGGGGTTCATGCAGTACTCGGCAGTGAATTTCACGTCCTTCGCGGTGAAGGGCGTGCCGTCCGACCATTTCATTCCCGGCTTTATCTTCCAGGTGATCGACTTGAGGTCCTCGGCCACGCCGCCGTTCTCGACGGTGGGAATACCGTCGGACAGGTAGGGTACCAACTCGCCCTTTTCGTTATAGCGTGCGAGCGGCTCGATCACGAGGCTCGCGGCCTCGCGCTCCTTGGTCCCGCCGGTCAGATAGGGGTTCATGATCGACGGCGCCTGCCAGTAGATCAGGTTCACGTGGCCGTCCGAGCCGCGTTCGGCCATCGCCATCGAGGCGAGACCGACGAGTGCGGTCGCGCCCAAGAGAATCGGTTTGAGGGTCATAACGGTGCGTTTCCTCCGCTGTTGCGATGGCTCTGCGGCCATCTGTGGTTCCGTTTTGTCGGGGTAGCCGGGAGAGCGTTGCCCGTCCCGGCCCCAACCGGTGCGGCCATCACAGACTGGATTGCGTCAAAAAGCAAGAGCGCGGGCGTCAATGGAACGCACTTGCGGTTCGCTTTCGTTCGGCGTTTGACAGCCTGCCGCGCTTGTGCGTAGCGTTTGGGCTTGGGCGATATGCAAAGCGAGGCGCGTCATGCTCGACAAACCGCTGGCGAGGATCGAGAATCTCCGCGTCGAATTCGAGACCCGCGACGGTCGCGTCGTGGGCGTCGAGGACGTGTCCTTTTCCGTCGATCCGGGCGAGACGGTCTGCATCGTGGGCGAATCGGGATCGGGCAAGTCGGTCTCGTCGCTGTCGCTGATGCGACTCATCGAATATGACGGCGGCACCATCGCGGGTGGGCGGATGCTGTTCGACCGCAAGGAAGGTGGCGAGATCGACCTCGCGAAAACCGACCAGAGCCTGATGCGGACCATCCGCGGCAACGAGATCGGCATGATCTTTCAGGAGCCGATGACCGCGCTCAACCCGGTCTTTACCGTGGGTCGGCAGCTCTCCGAGGGGCTGCGCGTGCATCGCGGCATGGACAAGGCCAAGGCCCGTGCCCGCGCGCTGGAATTGCTGCGCGAGGTCCGCATCCCCGAGCCGGAACGGCGGCTCAACCAGTATCCGCACGAACTGTCGGGGGGCATGCGGCAGCGGGTTGTGATTGCCATGGCGCTGGCCTGCAAGCCACGGCTCTTGATCGCGGACGAGCCCACCACCGCGCTCGATGTCACCATCCAGGCGGAAATCTTGGCCCTCATGGACCGCTTGAAGCGCGAGACCGGCACCGCCGTCATCTTCATCACCCACGACATGTCCGTGGTCGCGCAGATGGCCGATCGCGTGGTCGTGATGTTCCGCGGCAACAAGGTCGAGGAGGGCCCGGTCGAGGAGATTTTCGAAGCACCCCAGCACGAGTACACCCGCGCGCTGCTGGCCGCTGTCCCGAAGCTTGGCGAGATGCGCGGCAAGGCCTGGCCCGAGCCGATGAAGCTCTTGGGCACCGAGGGGCAGGAGATCAAGCCGATCAAGGGCAGCGACGAGACGCTGCTCACGGTCAAGGGACTGACCACGCGCTTTCCCGTCACCGGCGGCTTCTTTCGCCGCACGGTGGCCAATGTCCACGCGGTCGAGGACCTGTCGTTCACGCTCAAGAAGGGGCGCACGCTCAGCCTCGTGGGCGAGTCGGGCTGCGGAAAGTCCACCGCCGGGCGCTCGATCCTGCGGCTGGTCGAGCCGATGGCGGGCGAGGTGGTCTTGGATGGCACCGACATCATGTCGCTCCGTTCCCGCGACCTGCGCCGCGCACGGGTGGACATGCAGATGATTTTCCAGGACCCGTTCGCCAGCCTCAACCCGCAGATGAAGCTCGCCGCGCAAGTGGCTGAGCCGATGAAGAATTATGGCCTCGTCAGCCAGTCGGAGATGGAGGATCGGGTGGCGATGCTGTTCGACCGGGTGGAACTGCCGCGCTCGTTCCTGCGTCGCTTCCCGCACGAGCTGTCGGGCGGCCAGCGGCAGCGCGTGGCCATCGCCCGGGCGCTGGCGCTCAATCCCAAGCTGATAGTTTCCGACGAGGCGGTGAGTGCGCTCGACGTGAGCGTGCAGGCGCAGGTGATCAACCTGATGATGGAATTGCAGGCCGATCTCGGCCTCGGGTACCTGTTCATCAGCCACGACATGGCGGTGGTCGAGCGCGTCAGCCACGATGTGGGCGTGATGTACCTGGGCCGCATCGTCGAGCTAGGGCCGCGTGCCGCCGTGTTCGAAAACCCGCAACACCCCTATACGCAAGCGCTGATGAAGGCCGTGCCGATCGCCGATCCGCGCAAGCGCAAGTCGGAAAAAGACCTCAATTTCAAACCGATCCCCTCGCCCATCCACCCCGTCGGGCACGAGCCCGGGCCGTCGGTTTACAAAGAGGTCGATCCTGGCCATTTCGTGCTGACCTCCGACAGCGGGTACTGAGCATGGAACACCTTTCGCCCGAGACGATCATGGCCCGGCTGGTGGGTTTTCCCACGGTCAGCCGCGACAGCAATCTCGACCTCGTGGACTGGGTCGAGGACTACCTCGCCGGGCATGGCATCACGGCGCATCGCCACCCCGACGAGACCGGGCAGAAGGCCGCGCTCTTTGCCCATGCCGGGCCGCCGGTCGAAGGCGGCGTGGTGCTGTCGGGGCACACCGACGTGGTGCCGGTGGACGGGCAGGCGTGGAGCACCGACCCCTTCACCGTGACCGAGCGCGAGGGCAAGTATTTCGGGCGCGGCTGCGCCGACATGAAGGGATTCGACGCGCTGGCCATCTGGGCGCTGGTCGAGGCGCACCGCCGCGGCGTCGTCCGCCCGTTGCAACTGGCACTCAGCTATGACGAGGAGGTGGGCTGCCTTGGCGCGCCGCCGATGATCGACGCGATGCAGGGGGTGGTGCCGCGCGCCGATCTGGCCATCATCGGCGAGCCTACAACCATGCAGGCGGTGACCGGCCACAAGGGGGGGCTGGGCTATGACGTGCAGGTGCGCGGCTACGAGGTGCATTCCTCGCTCATGCACCGGGGCGTCAATGCGATCATGGCCGCCGCCCCGCTGATCGACTGGGCCAACCGGATGAATGCCGAGAATCGCGCCAGGGAGCCCTCGAACCTCGCCGCCATGTTCGAGCCCCCCTGGACAACACTGCACGTGGGCCAGATCGAGGGCGGCACCGCGCATAACATCACAGCCAGAAACTGCCGTTTCGGCATGGATTTCCGCGTGGTGCCGGGCGAAGATCCCGAGGAGTGGGGCGCGCGGTTCCTCGAAGAGGTGCGCAAGATCGAGGCCGAAATGCAGACGGTGCGCTCCGACACGGGCATCGACGCCACGCGCCGCTTCACCGTACCGGGGCTGCGCCCAGAGGAGGGCGGTGCCGCCGAGGCGTTGATCCGGCAGGTCACCGGTGACAACGCGGCCCATGTCGTCAGCTATGGCACCGAGGCGGGACAGTTCCAGGCGGCAGGCTACTCGGCGGCGATCTGCGGGCCGGGTGACATCGCGCAGGCGCACCAGCCGGACGAGTTCATCACGCGCGCGCAATTCGAGGCCGGACATGGCTTCATGCGCAGCCTCGTGGACCGGCTCGCGGCGGGGTGAGGTCGCGGCCCCTTGCCGCCGCCCGCGCTTTAGTCCAACCTCCGCGCATTCCCGAACCCGCGAACAGGAGAGGCTCATGCCCATCAGGAACCGCTTTGCCGAGTTGCACGACGAAATCACCGCCTGGCGACGCGACATCCACCAGAACCCCGAGATTCTCTACGAAACCCATCGCACCAGCGCGCTGGTGGCCGACAAGCTCAAGGAGTTCGGCTGCGACGAGGTGGTAACCGGCATCGGCCGCACCGGCGTGGTCGGCGTGATTCGCGGCAAATCCACCGGATCGGGCAAGGTGATCGGCCTGCGCGCTGACATGGACGCGCTGCCTATCCACGAGGCCACCGGGGTGGAATATGCCAGCAAAACCCCCGGTGCGATGCATGCCTGCGGCCACGACGGGCACACCGCGATGCTGCTCGGCGCGGCGCGCTACCTTGCCGAGACGCGCAATTTCGACGGCACCGCCGTGGTGATCTTCCAGCCCGCCGAAGAGGGCGGCGGCGGCGGCAAGGAAATGTGCGACGACGGGATGATGGAACGCTTTGGCATCCAGGAGGTCTACGGGATGCACAACTGGCCGGGCAAACCGGTGGGCAGCTTCGCGATACGTCCCGGTGCCTTCTTTGCCGCCACCGACCAGTTCGACATCGAGGTGACGGGCCGCGGCGGTCACGCCGCCAAGCCGCACGAGACGGTGGACCCCACGGTGATGACCGCGCATCTGGTCACGATGCTGCAGACCATCGCCAGCCGCAACGCCGACCCGGTGGACCAGGTGGTGGTGTCGGTCACCTCGTTTCAGACCTCTTCGAACGCGTTCAACGTGATCCCCGCCTCGGTGCATCTCAGGGGCACGGTGCGCACCATGAGCACCGCCATGCGCGACCTGGCCGAGACGCGCATCCGCGCGCTGTGCGAGCATGTGACGGCGGGCTTTGGCGGCAGCGCCGAGGTGACCTATCACCGCGGCTACCCGGTCATGGTCAACCACGAGGACCAGACCGATTTCGCCGCCTCTGTGGCGGCGAGGGTCGCGGGCAATTGCGACGAGGCCCCGCTGGTGATGGGCGGCGAGGATTTCGCCTTCATGCTAGAGGAACGCCCCGGCGCCTATATCCTCGTGGGCAACGGCGATACGGCGATGGTTCACAACCCCGAGTACAATTTCAACGACGAGGCCATTCCCGCTGGCTGTAGCTGGTGGGCGGGCATCGTTGAGGAGCGGATGCCGGCCTGAGCGGGCGAAACCGGGACCGAGTATTTATGGAAAGATGAAGCCGGGGCGGGGGATTCTCCCGCCCGGTCGCGTTCAGTCGCCGAAAACCCGGGCAAAGATCGTGTCCACGTGCTTGGTGTGATAGCCGAGGTCGAATTTCTCCTCGATTTCGCCGGGGCTGAGAGCAGCGGTTACCTCGGGGTCATTGAGCAGCTCGGCCTTGAAATCGACGCCCGTCTCCCAGACCTTGAGCGCGTTGCGCTGCACGAGGCGATAGGCGTCCTCGCGGCTGACACCGGCCTGCGTGAGGGCCAAGAGGACGCGCTGGCTCATCACCAGGCCGGGGAAGCGGTTCATGTTGCGGATCATGTTCTCGGGATAGACGATCAGCTTGTCGATGACATTGGTCAGACGGGCGAGGGCGAAATCGAGGGTCACGGTGGCATCAGGCCCGATCATGCGTTCGACCGAAGAATGCGAAATGTCGCGCTCGTGCCAGAGCGCCACGTTTTCCATCGCCGGGATGACCATCGAGCGCACCATGCGCGCAAGCCCCGTCAGGTTCTCGGTCAGCACCGGGTTCTTCTTGTGCGGCATGGCCGAAGAGCCCTTCTGCCCCATCGAGAAGAACTCGGCCGCCTCCAGCACCTCGGTGCGCTGCATGTGGCGGATTTCCACGGCCACGTTCTCGACCGAGGAGGCCACCACGCCGAGCGCGGCAAAGAACGCCGCGTGCCGGTCACGCGGGATCACCTGCGTGCTGATCGGTTCAGGGCTCAGGCCAAGCTGCGCGCAGACATGCTCCTCGACCGCCGGGTCGATATTGGCGAAGGTGCCGACCGCGCCCGAAATCGCGCCGGTGGCGATCTCGTCGCGCGCGGTACGCAGGCGGGCGAGGTTGCGGTCCATCTCGGCGTAGAAGCGGGCAAAGGTCAGGCCCATCGTCGTCGGCTCGGCATGGATGCCGTGGCTGCGCCCGATGCGAATCGTGTCCTTGTGCTCAAAAGCGCGGCGCTTGAGCGCGCCGAGCAGCGCCTCCGTGTCCGCGATCAGGATATCGGCGGCGCGGGTGAGCTGGATGTTGAAGCAGGTATCGAGCACGTCCGAGCTTGTCATGCCCTGGTGTACGAAGCGCGCCTCGTCGCTACCCACATGTTCCGCGAGGTGGGTGAGAAACGCGATCACGTCGTGGCGTGTCTCGGCCTCGATCTCGTCGATGCGGGCGACGTCGAATTCCACGTCCTTCGCCTTCCACACGGCCTCGGCATTCTCGCGCGGGATCACGCCGAGATTTGCCATTGCGTCGCAGGCATGGGCCTCGATCTCGTACCAGATGCGGAATTTGGTGGCGGGTTCCCAGATGGCGGTCATCTCGGGGCGGGAATATCGCGGGATCATCTTGTCGTCCTCAATCGGATGGGGTGGTATCGGTCTCGGCGCGCTTGTAGAGCCATGGGCAGGGCGCGGCAAGGAGGGGCGCGATGACGGCAAGGCGATTGCAGGATTTCGAGGGGGCGTGGGCGTTCGAGCGCCGGATCACCCATGCCGGGGGGCAAGAGGCCGTGGTGACGGGCCGTGCCATCTGGATGCGGGATGGAACCGGGTTCGAATATGTCGAAACCGGCGAGATGCGCCTGACGGGTGCGGCCCCGATGCGGGTGGAGCGGCGCTATCGCTGGGAGGAGGGACCGCGCGTGTATTTCGCGGATGGCCGGTTCTTTCACCACGTTCCTCCCGAGGGAGGGGAAACCGCTCATTGGTGCGACCCCGATCAGTATGACGGGGCCTATGATTTCAGTCGCTGGCCGGGATTCACCGTCACTTGGGCGGTGCGCGGCCCGCGCAAGGACTATCGCATGATGACGATCTACACCCCGGAGGACAGATGACCGCGATCCTGCAACAGAGCCTGCCTCGTGAAATGGCGGAGCGCCGCCCGCTACCCGGTATCGCGCCGCTCGACCCGGCGACATGGCTTCGCGTGGACGAGGCATTCGCCGCGCAGATGGCGGAGCGTGCTCGGCTTCTGGCCGGGCAGCGCGACGATGTGATCGCCGTCACCGAGGGGGCCGGTCCGGCGGTGGACGAGCTGTTGCAGTTCGTGCTGGATTGGTTGGCCGCGCACGGCGATGGCTACGACATTTCCGAGAAAGAGGTGCGGCGGCCCGATGGCGTCACCGTGCCCCTCGATCGCGCCGACCCGATGGGCACGCTGGGCCACCTGGTGCAGGAGGACCTATGCCTGATGGAAAAGCGCGGGGAGGAGCATGTGCTCACCGCCGCGGTGCTGTGCTTTCCGGCAAGCTGGCGGTTGGCGGAAAAGATTGGCCGCCCGCTCACCGCGATCCACGTCCCGGTGCCCGAGTATGACGCCGGCCTCGCGCGGCGCGTGCAGCGGCTCTTTGACGGGGTGCAGCCGGGGCGGCCCCTGTGGCGGTTCAACGCGCTCAACTATGTCGATCCGGTGCTGCACCAGCCGCGCTCGCGCGTGCAGCCGAGCGAGACCGCGGACCTGCCCTACCTGCGCTCCGAGCGGCAATGCGTGCTGCGCCTGCCGCGCACGCGCGCCTGCGTGTTCTCGATCCACACCTACGTCTTGGCGCGGTAGGGGGCGCGATCACGCCCCCTTTCATGATTCAGGCTGCGTCGAGCACCACGTGGGGCTGCCCGTCGGACGTCTTGGCCAGTGTGCGTCCAGCGTCATTCACGATGCAGTTGATTTGCCGCCGGTACGAACTGAACCAGTCGGAGCGCACCACATCGACGGGCCGGTCGAAGACGATGGTCAGATGCTGATGGCCACCGATGGCCTCACGCACCGCCTTGATCCGCCCGGTAAAGCCCTGGCCCAGATAGCGGCCCGAGACGGCCTGTCCCACCTGCCAGCGCGGCGCTGGCGCATTGCCAAGCGCTGCCGAGAGCGTATTCCAGTCGCGAAAGCCCCATTGCCGCGAGATCGTTTCAAGCGCTGCGCTGTGACTGAGGGCGGTGCCCTGATCGGCCAGAGTGGCACGCAGGCGCCTGGCGTGATCCTTGAGTGCGCCTCGATTCGGAAGTGTCGTGTTGGTCATGGTTTCTGTCCTGCGGGTCGCGTCGACGGGACGATGTTCGCATTGTCATCCGGTTCGTGACCCAAGGTCAGAAAACGGGAAAATATCTCACAGGACTTCACCAAGGGCGCGCGGCCTCGCGAACGGCGGGGGCCTGCGTCCCATGATGGTGCGAAGTAGGGACTGGCACCCGCGCTGTCAACGGGGTGCAACAGCTTCGTATCAGAGAGCCGGGGCCTCAGCCGCTGATAAGCGGCTGAGCCTCGCGCAGGGCGGTGTAGGCGAGCAGGGCGGCCCCCACGGGTGGTGCGTGCAGGAACAGAGTCATTCCCAGCGTCACCACCGTCAGGCGCAGCGGCTGCGACGGGATCGCGGGCAGGGCCTCGGGCTCGACCGCGTCGCGCTGCCACCCGCCCTCGCGCGCCTCGACACGCTTGCGGTGGCCGGTCTCGATGTCCTCGGGCCGCAGCCGAGGCGCGGTCGCGCCCAGCAGGTCAAATGTCCGGTCCAGGAGCGCCGTGCCGACCGCCTGCGCGGACGGGCCGCGCAAAAGCGCATCATAGGGCAGGTAGCTGCCCACCCGCTCCAGCGCGCGCTCCAGCAGCACGCCGTAGGCGCCCGGGTCGAAGCCGGTGCCAAGGCGCTTTTTCCGCGGCGGCGGGCCGATGGCGATGACGAGGTAATGCGGTCGATCCTTGCGCTCCGGCGGCAGCCAGCCAAGCGCGATGCGCACGCATTCACGGTCGATGAGCGCGATGTCTTCGCCGTCCCATGTCAGGCGGCGCACCTGCGTGGCCAACCCGTGCGAGGCGATGTCAAACTCCTCGACGATGTCGGGAAATTCCATCCCCGGCGGGCCGTGATATTCCAGTGCGGCGATTTCGCCGTATGTCTGCCTGCTCATGATTTGCCTCTCGGCTTGCTCCTGTCTTGAAGCGGATGGAAACCATATGCACCGTTTACACCTATCTCTCCGTCTCTTCGCACACATCCCGCCCGTCACGCTTGGCCCCGTTCCGGGCCGCGGGCCGTCTCAGTCCCGGTCGATCTGTGCCGCCATGATGGCGATCGCCTTCTGATACACACCGGCGGCGTTCCATTCCTGGATCACCGCGAAATTCGGCTCGCCCTCCTGATAGCCCTTGCCCCGCTGCCAGCCCTTGGCGCGCAGGTAATTGGCGGTCGAGGCCATGGCGTCGGCGAGGTCATAGAAATCCACCCGCCCGTCACCATCGCCATCCACGCCATAACGCAGCGCGTTTCCGGGCAGGAACTGGGTATGACCCAGTTCGCCATGCCGGGCCCCCCGCGTCTCGGGGGTGATCGCGCCCCGGTCCACCAGTTTCAGGGCACCGATGGCATGGGGACGGAAGAAATCCGACCGGCGGCAATCATAGGTCAGCGTGACGATGGCCGAGACCACCGAACTGTCGCCCATGAAGCGGCCGAATCCCGTCTCCATCCCGTGGATCGCGATCAGCACGCCGGCGGGCACGCCATAATGCCGCTCGAGCGATTGGTAGAAGGCCGCGTTGCGTGCCAGCCGCTTGCGGCCCTGCGCCACGATGACCGACGCGCCGCGGATTTCCATGAACTTGTCGAAGCTGTAGCGAAAGCTCTTCTGATTGCGGTCGGCGGCGATGGTGGATCGCGCATAGGTGGCCCCGCGCAGCGCCTCTATCCCGCGCTGATCGACACCCGCGTTGGCGGCTTGTCGTGCGAAATCGCGTTTCCACGCCTCGAAGCCCTGCGCACTGTTGCCGCATTCGGCAGCCCATGCCGCCCCGGTGCCGATTAGCAGCGTGGCAGTCCAAAGGCCCAAGGCCGCGAGGCGCGGCGCGGCGGCTGTCGGCTTGCCTTGCATCGTCACTCTCCCCCTCGGTGCACACACGGTGCCGCCATACCGCGCCACTGCGGTGGGACAAGGCCCCTCGCGGGTGCGGCTGCGGGGCGCGCGCGTGTCATCCGCCCAGGGCCACGATCAGGTTGGCCGCCTGTGCGATCTGCCCATGCGTGGCCAGCACCATGAACGTGCCGGTCAGCGCTGCCGTCTGCGAGGCGAGGCGCATATTCTCGCCACGCAGCAGGTTGACGACCGTGAGCGCCGCGGCGACCGGCAGGGCGAAGAGACCGATGGCAAAGGTCAACATCCAGACGCTGAGCCGCAACGGCGCGGTCGGTTCGCGGATATCGTCGGGTTGCGATATGGCCTCGACCTCTGCCGGGTCGGGGTCGCGAAACGCGGCGCGCAGCGCATCGAGTCGCTCTTCTTCGCTCCGGTCGCGGCCAAAGCCGGGCATCTGTGCGCGCAATTGTGCATAGGCTGTCTCGACATCGGGCAGCCGCTTGCGGCGGCGGTCGGTCGCTGCGGGCGCGGGGCGCACCGGCGCGGGCATCGCGGCGGTGTTGGCCACGGCTGTGCGGAACTCGGCCCGCGTCAGCACTGCACGTGGGTCGGTCCATTGCACGTAATCGGGCACAAGCGTCGCCTGAAGCCCGGCGAGCAGATGCGCGATCAGCGTCTCGGAGGACGTCTGCGCGCGCGCTTCTTCGTCCGCCCCGCGCCCAAGGCTCAGCTCGAGGATATGCGCCGGGTTGGTGTCGATTCGCGGCAGTGGCCGACCCTCGGTGATCCGCACCCGGCAGACAAGTCCGCGCGCGCGCACCGTTGCCTGCGTGTCGCTTTCGCAGCGCCGTTCCTCTACCCGCTCGCCCAGACGGTCAAGCGCGTCGGCAATGCCGCAGGTGATCGCGGCAATATCAAAGGACTTCTTACCCAAGAACACTAGTCCTGCCTGAACCTTTTGCATTGTATCGGTCATGGTGGCACCCGTCGGTTGCTGTTCAGCCATCTAACTGGCAGGAAATATGGCAACCAGTTTGTTTCAAATGCGGATACATTTAGGCAAAGTGTCTGGAATGGGCATATTGGCGCGCTACACGAAACGACCCGCACGCAAAGAGAAAGGCGCCCCGCAAGCGGGACGCCTCATGGTTGCAAGTCTGGCGGGATTGTGCCGCCGCTGCCTCAGCAGCTGTAGTACATCAGGAATTCAACCGGGTGCGGCGTGTGCTCGTAGAGCTCGATCTCGTCCATCTTGAGCTCGATATAGCCATCGATCTGATCCTTGGTGAACACGTCACCCGCGAGCAGGAATTCGTGATCGGCCGCGAGCGCGTCCACTGCCTCGCGAAGGCTGCCGCAGACCGTGGGGATGCCTTCGAGCTCCTCGGCCGGCAGGTCGTAGAGGTTCTTGTCCATCGCCTCGCCCGGGTCGATGCGCGACTTGATCCCGTCGAGCCCGGCCATCAGCAGTGCGGCAAAGCACAGGTAGGGGTTGGCCGACGGGTCGGGGAAACGGGCCTCGACGCGCTTGGCCTTGGGGCTCTCGGTCCACGGGATACGAATACAACCCGAACGGTTGCGCGCCGAATAGGCCCGCAGCACCGGTGCCTCGAAGCCGGGGATCAGCCGCTTGTAGCTGTTGGTCGAGGGGTTGGTAAAGGCGTTGAGCGTCTTGGCATGCTTGAGCAGACCGCCGATGAACCACAGCGCCTCCTGGCTCAGATCGGCATACTTGTCGCCCGCGAAAAGCGGTTTGCCGTCCTTCCAGATCGACATGTTGACATGCATGCCGGTGCCGTTGTCGCCATAGATCGGCTTGGGCATGAAGGTGGCCGACTTGCCATAGGCTTGCGCGACGTTGTGGATGACATACTTGTATTTCTGAAGCTCGTCGGCCTGCTTGGTCAGGCTGTCGAAGATCAGGCCCAGCTCGTGCTGACACGACGCCACCTCGTGGTGGTGCTTGTCCACCTTCATGCCGAGGCGTTTCATGGTCGAGAGCATTTCCGAGCGGATGTCCTGCCCGTCATCAATCGGGTTGACCGGGAAGTAGCCGCCCTTGACGCCGGGGCGGTGGCCGGTGTTGCCCATCTCGTATTCGGTATCGGTGTTCCAGGAGGCGTCGATCGCATCGACCTCGTAGGACACCTTGTTGATCTTGTTGCTGATGCGGACATCGTCGAAGATGAAAAACTCCGCCTCCGGCCCGAAGAAGGCCGTGTCGCCGATGCCGCTCGATTTCAGGTAGGCCTCGGCCTTTTCCGCGGTGCCGCGCGGGTCGCGATTATAGGGCTCGCCGGTGTCGGGCTCGACCACCGAGCAGTGCACGCAAAGCGTCTTCTCGGCGTAGAACGGATCGACATAGGCGCTTTCGGTGTCGGGCATGAGCTTCATGTCCGAGGCCTCGATGGATTTCCAGCCCTGGATCGACGAGCCGTCGAACATGAACCCTTCCTCGAGGAAATCCTCATCGACCTGATCGGCCATCACGGTCACGTGCTGCAGCTTGCCGCGCGGGTCGGTGAAGCGGATATCGACATACTCGATATCCTCGTCCTTGATCTGCTTGAGAAGCGCGTCTGTGCTCATGCGCTGGTCCCTTTCGTTGATGTGTTCGTTGCTGTGAAGAGATGTGGGTGACGAGGGCGGGTCAGAGCGCGTCCGGCCCGGTCTCGCCGGTGCGGATGCGGATGGCGTGCTCGATGGGGCTGACGAAGATCTTGCCGTCCCCGATCTTGTCGGTGCGCGCCGCGTCCACAATGGCCTCGATCGCGCCCTCGACCTGATCGTCATCGACGACCACGTCGATCTTGACCTTGGGCAGGAAGTCGACGACGTATTCCGCCCCGCGATACAGTTCGGTATGCCCTTTCTGGCGGCCAAATCCCTTGACCTCGATCACCGAGAGACCCTGGATACCGGCCTCCTGCAAGGCTTCTTTCACCTCGTCCAGCTTGAATGGCTTGATGATCGCCTCGATCTTTTTCATGGCAAAAGAGCTCCCTGACCGTGTTCGACCCCGCTCAGACCACTTCCCGCGGGCACCGACAATCGGATAGGCTGGAATTTGGGCGTTCGCGCCGCCGGTTTTGATGCTTATGCCTAAAAAATGTGCAAAATGCCACAAAACCGGGCGAAATTGAATCGCGCCGGGGACAGGAGGGCCGATGCCGATGAACAATCTGCTCACCGCTGCGCAGATGCGGGCCGAGGAAACCGCCGCCATCGAGTCGGGCGCGGTGACGGGGCTGGAGCTGATGGAGCGCGCGGGGCGCGGTGTGGTAGAGGCCGCGTTCGCACACTGGCCCGATCTCTCGCGCGCGCCGCAGCGCGCATTGGTGCTGTGCGGACCGGGCAACAACGGCGGCGACGGCTTTGTCGTGGCGCGGCTCCTGAAGGAGTGGGGCTGGGACGTGCAGGCGTTCCTCCTGGGCGATCCCGAGCGGCTGCCGCCCGATGCGCGGGCCAACCAACGGCGGTGGTCTGCGCTCGGCACCACCCGCCCGATCGACGACGCGCGCGCGGCTGCGGCGGCCGGGGATGCCGCGCTGGTGGTCGATGCGCTGTTCGGCACCGGGCTCACGCGCCCGCTCGAGGGGGTTTGGGCCGATCTGGTCGCGCGTCCCGCGTCGCGCTGCGTGGCCGTCGATATTCCCTCGGGGCTCTGCGCCGATAGCGGGCGCGTGCTCGGTGCGGCGATGCGCGCCGATCTCACCGTGACCTTTCACTCCGCCAAGCAGGGTCATTACCTGGCGGACGGCCCCGGCCATTGCGGCGCTCTCGCGGTTGCGGATATCGGCCTGCGCGACGGCGACGTGGCGGGTGCGATCACGCTGTGCCCCGCCCCCGGCGCGGCGCGACTTGCCAAGGGGGCAGGGGCGCACAAATACGGCCACGGTCATGCGCTGGTGCTGACCGGCGGGGCCGGACGCACGGGGGCCGCGCGGCTCGCCGCGCGGGCGGCGCTCCGGGTCGGGGCGGGGCTGGTGACGCTGGGCGTGCCGGGATCGGCACAGATGGAGGTCGCCGCGCAGATCACCGCGCTGATGCTGGCCCGCGTGGATGGGGCCGAGGGGCTGGCCGCCGCGCTGGAGGACCGGCGCCTTACCGCGCTCTGCCTCGGGCCGGGGCTGGGGATCGCGCGGGCGCGGGCGCTGGTGCCGGTGGCGCTAAGGGCTGCACACGCGCCCGGCGTGGTGCTCGATGCCGATGCGTTGACGGCCTTTGAAGACGCGCCGGAGACCCTCTTCGAGATGCTGCATGCCGGCTGCATCCTGACACCGCACGCGGGCGAATTCGCGCGGCTGTTCCCGGATATTGCAGAGACGCTGAACGCGCCCGCCACCAAGGGCCCCGCCTGTTCCAGAGTGGATGCCACGCGCGCAGCAGCGGAACGGGCAGGCTGCGTGGTGCTGCTCAAGGGGCCGGACACCGTGATTGCCGCGCCCGGCGGGCGGTGCTGCATCCACGCCGCGCACTACGACCGCGCGGCCCCGTGGCTGGCAACCGCCGGATCGGGTGATGTGCTGGCGGGGCTTGTGACCGGAATGATAGCGCGGGGCATCGGCCCGGCACAGGCAGCAGAGGCCGCCGCCTGGCTCCATGTCGAGGCTGCCCGCAGGTTCGGTCCCGGCCTCATCGCCGAGGATCTGCCCGAGACCATGCCGCAGGTGCTGCGCGCGCTGGGGGTCTGAGCCCGGTTCAGGCGCGGCGGCGGCGCGTGCGGCGGGGTTGTGCCGCATCCTCGCCGGTCCCGTCGGAGGGCGATGAGAACGGCCCGATCTTGTCGGTAATCTGCTCGGGCGTGGGGCGCGGCCCCAAGGGGCGCTCTTCCAGCGCGGCACGCATCAGGCGCAGGTGATCGCCCATCGTGCCGCAGCAGCCGCCGATGATGCGCGCACCCGCGTCGCGCGCCAGCACCGCGTATTCGGCCATCAGTTCCGGCGTGCCATCGTAATGGATGTGCCCGTCATGGTATTTGGGGATGCCGGCGTTGCCCTTGGCGATGATCGGCCGTTCCGATCCCTGCGCCACGAATCCCAGCACCGTGCGCAACAGGTCCGATGCCCCCACGCCGCAATTCGCACCATAGGCGATGGGCGGGTTGGGCAGCTTTTCCACCATTTTCGCCATGTCTTCCGAGGTCAGCCCCATCATGGTGCGCCCCGCCGTGTCAAAGCTCATGGTTCCGCACCACGGCATCCCGGCGAGCGCGAATGCCTCCGCCGCGGCCTTGTATTCCTCGGGCGCGCTGATCGTCTCGAGCCAGAGCACGTCGGCCCCGCCTTCCTTGAGACCCTCGGCCTGCTCGTGGAATATCTCCACCGCGAGCGAATGCGTCAGCGCCCCCATCGGCGCCATGATCTCGCCCGTCGGCCCGACCGAGCCCGCCACCACCAGCGGGCGGTCGCAGCGGTCGGCCACGTCGCGCCCGATCTCTGCGGCGATCTGCGAGAGCTGTCGCGCGCGCTTCTCGGCACCGTGCAGCTTGAGCCGCGCGGCGTTGCCGCCAAAGGAATTGGTCAGAAACAGGTCGCTGCCCGCGTCCACCGCGCTTTGATAAAGTGCGCGGATACGGTCCGGGTGATCCTCGTTCCACAGTTCCGGCGCATCGCCGGATTGCAGGCCCATGTTGAACAGGTTTGTGCCCGTGGCACCGTCTGCGAGAATCCACTCGCGCCCGGCGAGCATCTTGGTGAGGGCGTCGGTCATATCGCGCTTCCCGCAAACTCTAAGACCGGAAGCGATGCCATTGCCCGCTCCGGAATGCAAACCAGAAATCCTCATCAAGAACGTGAGGCGCGCTTGAATCGCGCCCGCTCAGTGTTCCTTGACGAGCTGATCCTTGGCCACCTTGAGCAGCTCGTCCATCTTGGCGCGGATCGTGTCGGCATCGGCGATGTCGCCCAGGTCGGCGGCCACCTTGCGCACCACGTCCTCGTGCCCGGCCTCCTCGAAATCGGCCTTGACCACCGTGATGGCATATTCGTTGGCTGCTTCGCCGGTCTTGCCCAGCAACTCGGCCGCCCACAGACCCAGGAGCTTGTTGCGCCGCGCTTCGGCACGGAATTTCATTTCCTCGTCATGGGCGAACTTGTTCTCGAAGGCGCTTTCACGTTCGTCGAAGGTGGTCATCGGGCCGGTCCCCTTGCACTGATTGCATTCGTGTCCGATATGCCCTCTGCGCCCCGCAAGGGCAAGAGGCTCTGCCCCGATGCGACACCTTGCGACCGCGCGGGGCTTGCACTATGAGAACGCATCGGCGTGACTTCCCCACGCCCCCCAGCCCAGCGACGGAGACTGCATGGCACGGCGCAAGAAAATCTACGAAGGCAAGGCCAAGATTCTCTACGAAGGCCCCGAGCCGGGCACCATCATCCAGTATTTCAAGGATGACGCCACCGCCTTCAACGCCGAGAAGAAGGCGGTGATCGAGGGCAAGGGCGTGCTGAACAACATGCTGTCGGAATACTTCATGGCCGGGCTCAATGCCGTCGGCGTGCCCACGCATTTCATCCGCCGCGTGAACATGCGCGAACAGCTCGTGCGCGCCTGCGAGATTGTCCCGCTCGAAGTGATCGTGCGCAACTATGCCGCCGGCACGATGGCCAAACGGCTGGGCATGGACGAAGGCACGCAGCTTCCGCGCCCGATCGTCGAATACTGCCTCAAGGACGATGCGCTTGGCGATCCGCTGGTGACCGAGGAACATATCGCCGCCTTTGGCTGGGCCACGCAGCAGGACATGGACGACATCCTCAGCCTCGCGCTGCGGGTCAACGATTTCATGTCCGGCGTGATGTATGGCGTGGGCATCCGTCTGGTGGATTTCAAGATCGAGGTTGGCCGCGTCTACGAGGGCGATTTCCAGCGCCTGATCGTTGCCGACGAGATCAGCCCCGATAGCTGCCGGTTGTGGGACATCAAGACCGGGCAGAAGCTCGACAAGGACGTGTTCCGCCGCGATCTGGGCTCGCTCACCGACGCCTATACCGAGGTGGCCAACCGCCTCGGCGTCATGCCCAAGGGCGCGACGCCCATGACGCGCCCCACGCTCATCAACTGAAGGAGTGCGAGGATGAAGGCCCGCGTTCACGTGATGCTGAAAACCGGCGTGCTCGACCCGCAGGGCGAGGCGGTGCGCCACGCCCTCGGGTCGCTCGGATTCGACGGTGTCGAAGGCGTGCGGCAGGGCAAGGTGATCGAGCTCGACCTCGCCGAGACCGACGCCGACAAGGCCCGCGAGACGGTGACTCAGATGTGCGAGAAGCTGCTCGCCAACACCGTGATCGAAAGCTACGCGGTCGAACTGGTCTGAGCGAGGGCCAGGCCGCCCATTAGCCTCCGCCCTGGATCATTCGCCTTTTCTCAGCCCGTCGCCGCGATGCGCGGGGCACCGACGCAGGCAAGGTGCGCATCGGTGAGCGCGCGCTCGGCATCGCTCAGCCCCCGGTGGCGCGGATAGCGCGGCGCGGCGCGGTCGTCGAGCACCGGCGCGTCCCAGCCCCCTGTCGTGTCAAAGAACCGCGCCACCCCATCTTCGCCGAACTCGTGCAGATAGCCCTGCACCACCACGTCGATATAGCTCAGTAGGATCGGGTGCGCCGCCGTCGGCGCGCCGTGATGGCCCTCGGGGATGGTGTAGACGGCGATTTCGGGGGAGTGGGGCAGGTCATGGCGCACCTGATCGGCGGCCGGTGCGCGCACATACGCGGCCTCGCGCGCGTCGAGCGCGGGCCAGTCCGCACCCGGCACCGGCGCGATCAGCCCGTCGATCTCGGCATCGTCGTCAGGGACCACCGTCAGATAGGCCACCGGGCGCAGCGTGGTGTGCCGCCACACCCGCCGCCACCCCGACAGGCGCGCGGGGCGCGCCCCCCCAAAGCCGTGGGTCGTGCGGTTCACGAGGCTGCCATAGCCAAAGAAATATGCATGTCGAACCAAGGTTTTTTTGCCTCCGCTTGATTTGCATCAAGGTCCGCGCTCACAGTCTGGCGAAACTCGGGCAATTGCAACCGAAGGCAGGCTCATGCGGATCACGAAACGCACCAATATCGCTATCAGGCTCCTGATGTTCTGCGCATTCAATCCCGACCGGCTGGTGACCAAGACCGAGATCGCGGAACGGTGCAACATCTCCGAGAGCCACCTGGCGCAGATCGTCAACCGGCTGGGACAACTGGGCTTCCTGCACACGCAGCGTGGGCGCACCGGCGGGGTGGCGCTGGGCCGCCCGATGGCCGAGATATCCGTGGGCGAGGTGTTTCGCAAGCTCGAGGAGAACGTGCCGGTCGCGGAATGCTTTGCCGATGTCGACAATACCTGCCCGCTCAAGGCCGGGTGCCGCCTGCGCGCGGCGCTGACCGACGCGGTCGAGGCGTTCTACCGGCGGCTCGACGACGTGACGCTCGATGCGCTGGTCTGCGACAACGACACCCTGCTCGCGATCTTTTCAGCGCCGCCTTGCGCCAAACGGGCTTGATCGCGCTCGCGCGGTATACTAGCGTCCACCACGTCGCGGCAGGGAGAACTGGCCACGCCAGTGCCGAAGGAGCAACCGCCCCGGAAACTCTCAGGCTCAAGGACCTGCGCGACCGACACAACTCTGGAGAGACCCCGCACGCGGGGCGCCGAAGGGATAGCGATCTCAGGCGAAAGGACAGAGGGGGCATCGTGGCACGACCCGGTCCGGGCGCGTGCATCACTGGTGCCGGGACGTATCGAAGCCTCCGGCCCGTCGTCATGAGGAGGGTCCGGTGTCTGATCTGAACGTCACGCCGCTCAACGCGCTGCACCATGAACTTGGCGCCCGGATGGTGCCCTTCGCGGGCTACGAGATGCCGGTGCAGTACCCGCTCGGTGTCATGAAGGAACACCTGCATTGTCGCGCCCGCGCCGGGCTCTTCGACGTGAGCCACATGGGACAGGTGATCCTGCGCGCGCCGGGCGGGCATGCCGAGGTGGCCCGCGCGATGGAGGGGCTGGTGCCCGTGGATCTGCTGGACCTTGGCACGATGCGCCAGCGCTATGGCTTTTTCACCAACGACGACGGCGGCATCCTCGATGACCTGATGCTGGCCAATCGCGGCGATCACATGTTCGCCGTGGTCAACGCCGCCTGCAAGGCGGATGACATCGCGCATATGCGCGCGCATCTTTCCGGCGTCGAGATCGAGGAAATCACCGACCGCGCGCTGCTGGCGCTGCAAGGGCCCGCCGCCGAGGGCGTGCTGGCGGCAATGCTGCCGGGGGTGGCGCAGATGCGGTTCATGGATGTGGCCGTCCTGCCATCGGATCATGGCGAGCTGTGGATTTCGCGCTCGGGCTATACCGGCGAGGACGGGTTCGAGATTTCCGTGCCCGCGGATCAGGCAGAACCGCTTGCCCGCGCGCTGCTCGCGCACGCGGAGGTAGAGCCCATCGGCCTCGGTGCGCGCGACAGCCTGCGGCTGGAGGCGGGGCTGTGCCTCTACGGTCACGATATCGACACCACGACAAGCCCGGTCGAGGCGCGCCTCGCCTGGGCCATTCAGAAGGTGCGCCGCGCGGGTGGCGCGCGGGCAGGCGGATTTCCCGGCGCCGCGCGCATCCTGCGGGAACTGACAGACGGCGCACCCCGCGCCCGCGTCGGCCTGCGCCCCGAGGGGCGCGCGCCAATGCGCGAGGGCACGCCGATTTTTGCCGCGCCCGAGGGCGGCGAGGCCGTCGGTCACGTCACCTCCGGCGCCTTTGGGCCCACGATCCAGGGGCCGGTGTCGATGGGCTACGTCCCGCGTGATCGCGCCACCAAGGGCACCACGGTTTACGGTGAGGTGCGCGGCAGGCGGATGGCGGCTACGGTCGTCGCGCTGCCCTTCACCCCGGCCAATTTCAAACGCTGAGCAACAGGGAGAGACCCACCATGAAATTCACCGAGGAACATGAATGGCTCCGTGCCGAAGACGATGTCGTCACCGTCGGAATCACCGGCCACGCCGCTGAACAACTGGGCGACGTGGTGTTCGTCGAACTGCCCGAAGTGGGCACGACAGTCACCCGCGACGACGAGGTCGTGGTGATCGAGAGCGTCAAGGCCGCATCGGACATCCGCGCCCCCATCGACGGCGAAATCGTCGAGGTCAACGAGGCGCTGGTGGATGAACCCGGCAAGGTCAACGAGGACCCGCTGGGCGATGCGTGGTTCTTCAAGATGAAACCGTCGGAGCCCGGCCAGATGGACGAGTACATGGACGAGGGGGCCTATAACAAGTTCATCGGCTGAGCCGCTCCCCGTCGGGGACGCCTCCGGCGGGAGTATTTTTCCAAGGAGAAACCGGGGCCGCGCGCGCCGCCGCCCGGTATAGCGAGGACCAAGCGATGCCCTTCACCCCGACCGACTACCTGCCTTACGATTTCGCCAACCGCCGCCATATCGGCCCCTCGCCCTCGGAAATGGACGAGATGTTCGCGGTGCTGGGGGTCGACAGCCTCGATCAGCTCATCGACGAGACGGTGCCGAAATCCATCCGGCAGGAGGCTCCGCTCGATTTCGGCAAGCCAAAGTCCGAGCGCGAATTGCTGCACCACATGCGCAGGACCGCCTCCAAGAACAAGGTGCTAACATCGCTCATCGGGCAGGGCTATCACGGTACGGTCACGCCTCCGGCAATTCAGCGCAACATCCTCGAAAACCCCGCCTGGTATACCGCCTATACCCCCTACCAGCCGGAAATCAGCCAGGGGCGGCTCGAGGCGCTGTTGAATTTCCAGACCATGGTGAGCGACCTGACGGGCCTCGAGATCGCCAATGCCTCGCTGCTCGACGAGGCGACGGCGGCAGCCGAGGCGATGACCATGGCGCAGCGCGTGTCGAAATCGAAGGCAACCAGCTTCTTCGTGGACGAAAGCTGCCACCCGCAGAACATCGCGGTGATGCGCACGCGCGCCGCGCCGCTGGGCATCGAGGTGATCGTCGGCGCCCCCGACGAGATGGAGGCCGACAAGGTCTTTGGCGCGATCTTCCAGTATCCCGGCACGCATGGGCACCTGCGCGATTTCTCGGATGAGATCGCGGCGCTGCACGAACACAAGGCCATCGGCATCGTGATCGCCGATCCGCTGGCGCTGACCCTGCTCAAGGAGCCGGGTGCGATGGGCGCCGATATCGCCGTGGGCTCCACGCAGCGCTTTGGCGTGCCGGTGGGCTATGGCGGTCCGCACGCCGCCTACATGGCCTGCCGCGACGCCTATAAACGCGCCATGCCGGGGCGCATCGTGGGGGTGAGTGTCGACAGCCACGGCAACCGCGCCTACCGCCTCAGCCTGCAGACCCGCGAGCAGCATATCCGCCGCGAAAAGGCCACGTCGAACGTCTGCACCGCGCAGGCGCTCTTGGCGGTGATGGCGTCGATGTACGCGGTGTTTCACGGGCCAAAGGGCCTCAAGGCCATCGCCCAGCGCATCCACCGCAAGACGGTGCGGCTGGCCCGCGGGCTAGAGGCCGCCGGATTCCACGTCGAGCCCGGCGAGTTCTTCGACACGATCACCGTGGACGTGGGCCTGTTGCAGCGCGGCGTGCTGCAATCGGCGGTGCGCGAGGGGGTGAACCTGCGCCGTGTCGGTGACACGAAGATCGGCATCACGCTCGATGAACGCACGCGCCGGGCGACGGTCGAGGCGGTCTGGCGCGCCTTCGGTATCGTGATGGAGGATCGCGATTTCTCGCCCGAGTACCGCCTGCCCGAGGCCCTTGCGCGGCAAAGCGCGTATCTCGCCCACCCGATCTTTCACATGAACCGCGCCGAGACCGAGATGATGCGCTACATGCGACGGTTGGCAGACCGCGATCTGGCATTGGACCGGGCGATGATCCCGCTGGGAAGCTGCACGATGAAGCTCAACTCGGCGGCCGAGATGATGCCGGTAAGCTGGCGCGAGTTCTCGCTCTTGCACCCCTTCGCCCCCGCCGATCAGGCCGAGGGATACGCCGAGATGATCGGCGATCTCAACGCCAAGCTGTGCGAGATCACCGGCTATGCCGCCATTTCCATGCAGCCCAATTCCGGTGCACAGGGCGAGTATGCGGGGCTCTTGACCATCGCTGCATGGCACCGCGCGCAAGGGCAGGGGCACCGCCGCGTCTGTCTCATCCCGACGAGCGCGCATGGCACCAACCCGGCGAGCGCGCATATGGTCGGCTGGGACGTGGTAGTCGTGAAATCGGCGGAGAACGGCGATATCGATCTCGACGATTTCCGCGCCAAGGCCGAGAAACATTCGGAAAACCTTGCCGGGTGCATGATCACCTATCCTTCGACGCATGGCGTGTTCGAGGAAACGGTGCGCGAGGTCTGCGAGATCACCCACTCCCACGGCGGGCAGGTCTATATCGACGGGGCCAACCTTAACGCGATGGTGGGCCTCTCGCGGCCCGGCGATCTGGGCGGCGACGTCAGCCACCTCAACCTGCACAAGACCTTCTGCATCCCGCATGGCGGCGGCGGGCCCGGCATGGGACCGATCGGCGTGAAGGAACACCTCGTGCCGCACCTGCCCGGCCATCCGGCAACCGGCGGCACCGAGGGGCCGGTCAGCGCCGCGCCGTATGGCTCGCCCTCGCTTCTGCCGATCTCGTGGGCCTATTGCCTGATGATGGGCGGCGCGGGCCTGACACAGGCGACACGGGTGGCGATCCTCAATGCCAACTACATCGCAAGGCGGCTGCAAGGGGCCTACGACGTGCTCTACAAGGGCCGCAACAACCGCGTGGCGCATGAATGCATCCTCGACGTGCGCCCCTTCGCCGACAGCGCGGGCGTCACCGTGGACGACATTGCCAAGCGCTTGATGGATTGCGGCTTTCACGCGCCGACGATGAGCTGGCCGGTGGCCGGCACGCTGATGGTCGAGCCCACCGAGAGCGAGACCAAGGCCGAGCTTGACCGGTTCTGCGACGCGATGCTCGCCATCCGCGAGGAAATCCGCGCCATCGAAGAGGGGCGGATGGACCGCGAGAACAACCCGCTCAAGAATGCCCCGCACACGATGGAAGACCTCGTGCGCGACTGGGACCGCCCCTATAGCCGCGAGCAGGGCTGCTTCCCGCCCGGCGCGTTCCGGGTGGACAAGTACTGGCCGCCGGTGAACCGGGTGGACAACGCCTATGGCGACCGTCACCTCGTCTGCACCTGCCCGCCGCTCGAGGACTACGCCGACGCGGCGGAATAGGGCGGGCCAAAAAGAATTGGGACGGCCATTCTGGCCGCCCCTCCCGTGATGGAAATTACCTTGTTTTTATTGACCGGACCCCGGAAGGGCCGCGGCCGCGTCGGAAGAGGCTGCACCATCACTCACTATGATCACCGTCCCCTCACGCAAGATCACGCTAGCGCGAAAAGACGGGTCTGTCATACCCTGATTGGGCTATTTCGCGTCCGCCTCCGCGACAAGCGGCGCCAGCCGGTCGAGCGCGGCACGCCAGTGCCGGAAGAACACGAGCTGCCCGGCATCCTCGAACAGGTGATACTCGATCCACGGGTGATCGCGGCGGAATTCCTCGTAGGTGGCGCGCGGCACCTGGGGATCCTGCGCGCCGTTCATCAGGATCACCGGCAGCGCCCCCTTCAACGCCACCAGATCGCCGCTCCAATCCTCGAGCTGCCCGCCGACAAGCTGGCGCGCAAACGCCTCGTGCGCCGAATGCGTGGCCGACAGCGCCACCTCCGAGCCACCCACGATTGCCTCGTACACCTCCGGGTCCTCGAAGGTGGCGATGTCGGCCCCGGACTCGCCATAGATCGCGCGGGCGAACCCGCCCTTGCCGATCCGGCGCGCGAGAAGGAAGCCGGCCTTGACCATGAATGGCAGAAGGTGCGGCGTATACTTCGCCCCGGCGAGGATAAAGCGGTGCCACTTGTCCATCCGCTCGAACTGCGCCCGTCGGGTGAGCGGCAGCATCCCGGCGCAGGCGAGGATGCCGGTGATCCGCGCCGGGTCGCGCCGGGCCAGCCGCGCGGCGTAGTAGACATCGCCTCCGAGGCTCAGCACGGGACAGCGCCGCACGCCCTCGGCACGCAGCACCCTCTCGGTATCTTCGAGCAGGGCGGCGTCGTAATCCGCCCCGTGCGCCACCATGTCCGATGACCCGTAGCCCGGCCTCAGCGGCACGATCACCCGTAATCCCCGTGCCCGCGCCTCGGCCTCGGCGCTCGCGGGCCAGCGCACCAGCCCGAAATCCAGCGGCAGGTACAGCAGCGGTCGCCCCGCCATGTCCCCCAGCACCGTCCACGCAACCCGCCGCCCGTCCGGCGCGACAAGCGTCCTGTCGGCGGATGCCTCGTGGTCAGGATGCGCGCAGGTCACGCCCTGCCGCGCGGGGGGTGATGTCACCGTGGCCGTCGTCATGTCGATCATCGACAGGGCCAGCCGCACCAGTTCCAGCTGCGAATGGGTCTCGGTCTTGGCGAGGATCGACTTGATCTGCGCGCGGATCGTGTCGGGAGAGCGCCCGCGTTCCGCCGCGATCTCGGCGATCGAACGGCAATCGACGAGGTGGCACAGGATGTCGCCCTCCGCCCGCGTGAGATCGAAGGCCTGCCGCAGGATATCGCAAAACCCTTCGGGCAGGTGTAGCCCGTTGGACGCGGCGAGCACCAGATCGGTGCCGTCCGACGCGTTGCAGCGTTGCAGCCGCAGCACCATCAGGTGCCCGGGCCCGTCACCGCGCAGACGCAGCATCGCCGTGTCCTTGCCTAAGTCGGCGAACAGCATGGAGAGCGCGGCGACAAGGGCAGGGCGGTCGTCGTCATGCAGCGGCAGATCGCTGATCGTTGCCCGCTCGGCGATGCCCATCAACCGCCGCGCCGCCGGGTTGGCGGCGCGCACCACGCCACCACGGTCGAGCACCAGGGCGGCCACCCGCTCGAACGGGGCGAGCATGGCGTCGAGCCCGTCCCTCCCGGTGCCCGCCTCGCCGATCGCGGCGCGGTCGAGAAACGCGGTGGCCCGCCTGAAATGCGCGGCAATCTGCGGATCGTCGAGCAGGCGCGGCGCGCTGAGATCGACATGCGCGCGCAAGGGGGCGACGGTGCTCTCCCAATGATCGAGAAGAGCCTCGAACCGCTCGGGATCGAGCGCCACGTCATAGAGCCTCTCGATGGTCTCGGCACGGTCCACATCGGACAGCGTTACTGTCGTGCCGCCGCCCGTCCCCGCCGCGTCCGGACCGTCGTTGTGCCGTGATGTCATCGAGGGCCTTGAATCCTGACAGCCAATCGTGCGCAGTATTGACACCGCTGGTGTCAATTTCAAGGCAAGTGGGGCTCCACGTCAGGCGAGATCGGCGAAATGATCGCGCAGGGCGGTCCATGTCGCCTCGCTGCCCGCGCAGAGCAGCAGGCCCTCGCCGAGCGAGGTGTTATAGTCTCGCCCGTCGAGCATCCGCGCCACCCCGCCCGCGCGCTGACAGATCAGCACGCCCGCCGCGTGATCCCACGGGTTGAGCCGGTCCGACAGGACGAAATCGACCGCACCCTGCGCCAGCAGCCGGTATTCGTGGCACGAACAGCGCAGCGCCGTGGCTTGCCCCAGCGCGGCGAGGCGGGGATAGAACGCCTCCTGCCGTGCCTGCCCCATCAGCGACACATGCACATACCCATGCAGATCGCCCAGCGCACCGCCCGCCGCCGTGGTGGCCGCGTGCTCGACCCCGCTGGCCGCGACGAGCCTTGCGGAGGTGGTCTCGTCGGCGAGGATCCAGTCGTCGCCCACGGGATCGTAGAGCAGCCCCAGCACCGGGCGCCCAAACCGCGTGACAGCTATGATCACGCCAAAGAGCGGCAGGCCGTGAACGAAATTCCACGTCCCGTCCACCGGGTCGATGATGATCGCGAACTCCGCCTCGCTGACCTCGTCGCGCAGCTCTGGCCGGTCGGCGACGGCCTCCTCGCCGACGATCAGCGCATGGGGAAACAGCCTTTGCAGCCCCCGCGCGATCATCGCCTCGGTCGCGCGGTCGGCTTCGGTCACCAGATCGCGGGGGCCGGTCTTGGCCGTGGCCTCCGCGCGCGTGATCGAGCGAAAGCGCGGCAGGATCTCGGTGCGCGCGGCGCGCCGCACGAGGTTGACCAGCGCGGTCTGCTGCGCGGGGCTGAGGGGCGCGGAGAGGGCGATGGGCAACGAATCGGTCATGGTCTCTCCCTGTGAGTGCCGGGGTTGATTGCCAGCCGGACGTGACGAATTCAACGCGGCGCTTTGGTCGTCGGGTGCGGATCGAATATTTGGGGCAAGATGAAGCGGGGCGGTGTCATTCGCGGGCGCGCAGCACCCTTGCGGGGCGGGCGCGCAGCGGGCCGAGGGCAAAGACCAGCCCGGCCAGCAGCATGATCGCCGTGCCGCCCGCGACGATGGCAAGCGCGGAGGGCCAGATCACGGTGAATGGCGTTTCCATCACGAACCGGCTCACCGCCCAGCCACCGCCGATGCCTGCGCCCAGCGCCACGATGCCCGCGGCGGCCCCGAGGATCAGCGACCTCAGGGCCAGCCCCGCCAATATACGCGCGCGCGTGGCACCCAGAACCTTGAGGATCGCCGCCTCGACGCTGCGCGCGCGCGCATCCGCCGCCGCCGCGCCGATCAGCACCAGGAACCCGGTCAGAAGCGTCACCGACGCCCCCCACGAGGTGGCCGACGCGAGGCTGGCCAGCAGGTCCGTCACCCGCATCAGCGCGTCGCGCACGTTGATCGCGGTGACGTTGGGGTGGCGGTCGGTCACGTCGCGCAGGATCGCCTCCTCGGTCGCCTCGCTATCGGCATAGACCGTGGCGATGAAGCTGTGCGGCGCGCCCGCCAGCGCCGAAGGGTTCATCAGCATGACGAAGCCCATGCCAACGCTGGAGAAATCCACTTCGCGCAGCGAGGTGATCGGCGCCGTGATGTCGCGCCCGAGGATGTTGACGGTGATATCGTCTCCGATGCCGATCCCCATTTCCGCCGCCTCCTCGGCGGCAAAGCTGAGCTGCGGCGGCCCGGTATAGCCCTCGCCCCACCAGTCCCCGGCAGTGAGCGTGGTGCGCGCGGGCAAGCTATCGGCATAGCTCACCGCGCGGTCGCCCTCGACCACCCAGTGGCCGGGGGCAACCTCGCGCGCGGGGCGGTCGTTGATGCGGGATATGATTCCGCGCAGCATCGGCGCGTGATCGACGCGGGCGACGCCCGGGTCGCCCTCCAGCCGGTCGAGGAACCACTCCATCTGGTCCTTTTGCAGATCGACGAAGAAGAAGGACGGCGCGCGCTCGGGCAGGTCGGAGGCGATGGCGCGGCGCAGGTTGCCATCGATCTGCCCCACGGCGGCCAGCACTGACAGCCCTAGCCCCAGCGCCAGCATCACCGGCCCCGCCGTATTGCCCGGCCCGCCGATCGCCCCCAGCGCCCAGCCCAGCGCGGGCCGCCCCCGCAGGCGCGGGCGCAGGGCGCGCGCCGCACGGGTGGTTGCCGCTGCCGCCAGCCACAACAGCGCCAGCGCCCCGAGGATGCCGCCGGCGGTCCAGAGTGTTAGCGGGGCATTGCCGGAAAACAATGCCGCCGCGATCACCAGGAGCGCGAAGAGCACGGCGGTGATCAGCACCCACGGCCAGCCCGGCCAGCGCGCCCCGCCGATCCCCGCGTCGCGGTAGAGCGCAGCGGCGCGCACCTCGCGTGCCCGTGCCAGCGGCCACAGCGTAAAGATGAGCACGCTCAGCACCGAATAGAGCGTGGCCTCGATCATCGGCGCGGGGTAGGGGGCAAAGACCGCCGGCACCGGCAATTGCGCCGCGATCACCGGGCCCAGCGCCACCGGCAGCCCTACGCCGAGGATGAGCCCGCCCGCGATCCCGAGCAGTGCCAGCACCGCGACCTGAAGGAAATATATCAGAAAAACAGTTCTTTGGTCGGCGCCCAACGTGCGCAGCGTGGCGATCACCTGCACCTTGCCCGCGAGGTAGGCCCGCAGCGCCGCCGAGATGCCGACGCCGCCCACCGCGAGGCCCGACAGCCCCACCAGCACGAGGAACGCGCCCAGCCGCGTGACGAATTCGGCCACCTGCGGGCTGGCGTTGCGGGCGTCGGTCCAGCGCGCGCCGCTGGCGGAAAGCTCGGCCTCGGCGCGGGCGGCGAGGGCGTCGAGATCGGCGTCATCGGCCAGGTCGAGCCGGTAGCGAGAGGTGAAGAGCGAGCCGGGCGCCAGAAGCCCCGAGCCATCGAGCGCCGTCCGCGCCACGATGGTTCGCGGCCCGAGGCCAAAGCCGGCGCGCGACGGGTCGGGCTCGCGCACGATTTCAGCCGTTAATGTAAACCGTTGTTCTCCAAGCCGAAAACTGTCACCGACCCCGATGCCCAGCCGGGTGGCCAGCACCGGCTCCATCACCGCGCCGGGCAGGTCGTGCGTGCCCGCGAGCGCCTTGTCCAGCGGCATATCGGGGTCGAGGGCCACGCGACCCACCAGCGGATAGGCCGCGTCGACCGCCTTGACCTGCGTGAGTTCGCGTGCCTCGCCGGCCACCGCCATCGACCGGAAATCGGCGATTTCCGAGACGCGGGCAGCGGCGTCCTCCATCCACAACCTCTCGGTTCGCGAGGCGAACCTGTAGGTTAGCTCGATCTCGGCATCGCCGCCCAAAAGCTCTGCGCCCTGCGTGGCGAGCCCGGCCTGCACGCTCTCGCGCAGGGTGCCGACGGCGGCGATGGCGGCCACCCCGAGGATTACGCAGCCGAGAAAGATGCGAAAACCCCGCAACCCCCCGCGCAACTCCCGCCCCGCCAGCCGGGCCGCAACCCTCAGGCTCATGCTGCGGCTGCCGGGGCAATGCGCCCGTCACCCAGCGAAATCACCCGGTCGCAGCGTGCCGCCAGCGCCGGGTCGTGGGTGACCAGAACCAGCGTCGCCCCGTCGCGGTCGCGCAACCCGAAGAGCAGGTCGATGATCGCCGTACCGGTGGTGCTGTCGAGGTTGCCGGTGGGCTCATCGGCGAGGATGAGCGCGGGGCGCGGCGCGGCAGCGCGGGCGAGCGCCACGCGCTGCTGCTCGCCGCCCGAGAGCTGCGAGGGATAGTGGCCCGCCCGCGCCTCGAGCCCAACGGCGGCAAGCTCTTCCATCGCGCGCGCCCGCGCGTCGCGGCGCCCGGCAAGCTCGAGCGGGGTTGCCACGTTTTCCAGCGCGGTCATCGTGGGGATGAGGTGGAATGACTGGAACACCACGCCCACATGCGCGCGCCTCAGCCGCGCCAGCGCGTCCTCGTTCATAGCACCGAGGTCGTGGCCGAAGGCACGCACGGTGCCTCCCGTCGCGCGCTCCAATCCGCCCATCAGCATGAGCAGCGAGGACTTGCCCGATCCCGACGGGCCGACGAGCCCGATCGTCTCGCCGCTGTGGACATCGAGCGTGATCCCGTGAAGTATCTCGACAGGGCCGGCATTGCCTTCGAGCGAGAGCTCGACATCGGCCAGGGAAAGAAGGGGAGAGCTCATGGAGTTGCGCCTGTTTCGCCAGTGTTTTCTGTCATATGGGGTGGCCCGGCACCTGGGCAAGGCGCTCGTGCTCTTTCTGTGGATGGCCGTGCCCGCGCAGGCGGGCGAGGAGGCGGCGGCGGACGCGCCCGTCACCGTGCTGGCGCTGGGTGATAGCCTCACCCAAGGCTATGGCCTGCCGCAGCAGGACGGTCTGGTGCCGCAATTGCGGCGGTGGCTGGCGGAACGTGACATCGACGCGGAGGTGATCAATGGCGGTGTGTCGGGCGACACCACGGCGGGCGGTGCCGCGCGCGCAGGCTGGAGCCTGACGCCAGAGGTGGACGCGATGATCGTGGCGCTGGGCGGCAACGACCTGTTGCGCGGGATCGACCCGGCGGTGAGCCGCGCCAATCTCGATACCATTCTGGCCGAGGCGGCGGAACGCGACGTGGAGGTGCTGCTGGTGGGGATGCGCGCGCCGGGCAATTACGGCGCTGACTACAAGGCCGGTTTCGACGCGATCTACCCCGATCTCGCGGAAAAGCACGGCACGCTGCTCGCCCCCGATTTCTTTGCCGGGCTGGGCGAGGGCGACCCTGCGGCGCTGCAACGTTTCTTTCAGGGTGACGGCATCCATCCCAACGCAGAGGGCGTGGCGCGCATCGTCGATGGGCTGGGGCCGCACGTGGCGGCGCTGATCGAGGCCGTGAAATGAGAACGGGCCCCACAAGGGGGCCCGGTTCAACCGTCTCGCCAAGGGCGGAAGCGCCGTTCAGGCGAGGGCGATGTCGCTGGCGGACTGACGCCCGTCGCGGCCCGATTCGATTTCGAAGGTCACCTTCTGGTTGTCTGCGAGGCCGGTGAGGCCCGCGCGCTCGACTGCGGAAATGTGGACGAAAACGTCCTTGCCGCCGCCGTCAGGTGCGATAAAGCCGAAACCCTTGGTGGTGTTGAACCATTTTACTGTGCCAGTAGCCATGTGCCCTGAACTCCTAATTGTGTGCTGCCCGCGGAAGTGCGACAGCTTGGCTCGTCGTCGTGCAAGATCGAGTGACTGAGCCGATAGAAGGACAGGTGGTCGATAGCCGTAACGTTAGCAGATGCAATATGGGCCCCGGCGGCGGGAAACGCAAGGGGTATCGTGCGGTCCGGGCAATATCACAGCACCGTCACCACGGTGCCTGTTGGGACGCGCTGGTAGAGATCCTGCACATGGGCGTTGATCATGCGAATGCAGCCATTGGATACCGAGCGCCCGATGGACGAGGGCTGGTTGGTGCCGTGGATGCGGTAATAGGTGTCGCGCCCGTTCTGAAACAGGTAGAGCGCGCGCGAGCCAAGCGGATTTTCGGGCCCGCCGGGCTGCACGTAGTCGTTGCCACGAAAGCGCGCGTAGGTTTGCGGCTCACGCTCGATCATCTCGTCGGTGGGCCGCCATGTGGGCCATTTCTTTTTCACGTCGATGGTGGCGGTGCCGGTGAATTCGAGCCCCGCCCGCCCGACGCCCACGCCGTAGCGGCGTGCCTCGCCGGGTGCGGTGACGAAGTACAGAAAATGCGCGCGCGGCAGCACGACCAGATGCCCTGGCGCGTAGGCGTCGCTGAACGTCACCTGCTGCGGTGTGAATATCGGGTCGAGTTCGAATGCGCGGGTGCGGCCCGGCACAAGGGCAGGAGCGGCCAGCGCGGCGAGGCCTGAGGCGACGAGAGAACGGCGGTCGATCATGTCACTTCCTCCACGGATCCTTTCGACATCCTATATATGGCCTTGTGTGCCACGGGTTTAAGTCAAAACGCGGTGACCGCGGTGAAAATCGCGGCACTGTGGCCTTTGCGCTCAGATCGCGGCCCAATCGTCGAAGCGGTAAGGCACGGGCCGCCGGTGCCACGGCGGACGGGGGTGGCGCGGATCGGTCTTGCGGCGGGTCATGGCGGGTCTCCTTTTGCCGGGTCCGTGCCACCAAGGTGGGGCTGGCCGCGCGCGCAAGCCAGCGGCGGTGGGGCGAACGTGAGCGGGTGTGATCGGCGAGGATCGGCCCGGGGCAGGCGCGGCGGATGGCGCCTGCCCCACGGGGACCGCATGTACGACACAGCAGTTTCGTATGATCGCGGCTCGGAGTCGGGAAACAGACCTGATACGGGGCAGTCTGAATACGGGGTAGTCTGAGGCCCGAATGTTCGGACGCGGGCACGCGCATGTGCCCCCGTGTCAGCGCGTGACTTGTCGGCTCGGGAGGCGCGGGGTCAAGTTTTTCTGCCTAGACGTATTCAGTCTGGTATCAGAGGGATGCGACAAGCGTCGTATCGTGCCGGGCGCAAGGCACGGGGCGGCGCGACGATTTTGGAGCATGAAGAGAACGGCATGACAGCGATAACCCGGCGCGCGGCGATCATGATGGGCGGCCTCGCATGTGCGGCGATTCCGATGCGCAGCCTGGCACAGACACGTTTCCGGTTGGGTCTCACGCCCGTTTTCCTAGACAATGACGCGGTGATCATCGACCGGCTGCGCCACGTGCTGTCGGCGGCCATGGGGCGCGAGATAGAGCTTGTGCAGAAACGCACCTACGAGGAAGTGACGGGCCTGTTGCTGGAGCGTTCGCTCGACGCGGCGTGGCTGTGTGGGTATCCATACTTGCAGCACCGGGAGGCGCTCGCGCTGGTGGCGGTGCCGGTCTGGCGGGGCAGGGCGCTCTATCAATCCTACCTGATCGCCGGCCAGGGGGTCGAGGCCGATAGCCTCTCTGATCTGCGCGGGGCGACGCATGCCTTCTCCGATCCCGACAGCAATTCCGGCTACCTGGTCACGGCAAGCGATCTGATCGCCATGGGCACCCGGCCCGAGCAGTGGTTTTCGCGGGCGATCTTTACCTATGGGCACCGCAACGTGGTGCGCGCGGTGGCCGACGGGCTGGTGCAGTCGGGCAGCGTGGACGGCTATGTCTGGGAGGCGCTGGCCGCGGTGGAGCCGGACCTGACACGGCGAACCCGCGTCATCGGCAAGTCGGAATGGTTGGGCTTTCCGCCTGTCTGCGCGCGCAAGGACACCGAGAACGCGGAACCGGTGCGTGCGCTGCGGGAGGCGCTCTTGGGACTGTCGCGATCAGACGCTGGACGCGCGGCGTTGGCGGCCCTGCAACTGGACGGGTTTCAGACCGCCCCCAAGGGCTTGTTCGACGGCATAGCCAGCCGAATGCGCCTGCTGGAAACCTGAATGGCCGGGGTTCTGCGTACTCTGCCGCTGTCGCTCAGGCTACCCCTGCTTGGGGCGGCGCTGATGGTGCTGGTGGGGGTTGTCGCGTCGCAACAGGTGCTGTCGGCGCTGGGCCGCGTGCAGGACGCCCGGCTACGCGAACTGGCGGCGATGCATGTCGAGGGGCTGTCGGTGGCGCTGGGGCCGCTGGTCCTGCGCCGTGACATCTGGGAAGTTTATGACACGCTTGATCGCGCCGGGCGCGAGAGCGAGGGTCGGCGCATGGTCCTGACGGCGGTGGCCGATGAGGCGGGCCGGGTTCTGGCCGCGACCGACCCGCGGCGCGTTCCGGTAGATAGCGCGATCGAGCGGGTTGCCCAAGGCGCGGTGCCGCTCGATCAACTGTCGGTGGGCGCGTCCGAAAGCACGGTCCGCCTGATTGCGCCGCTCGATTACCAGGGCCGGTCGGTGGGTCGCATCGTCACGGAACTGGATGTGTCCGATCTGCAGAGCGAGCGCCGGCGCGCCCTCTGGTTCCTGCTGGCGGGCAACGCGCTTGCGACCGCCTTTCTCGCGGGGCTGGGATATCTCGCGATGCGGCAGATGCTGCGGCCCGTCTCGACCCTGGCGCAGCAGATGGCCGGGGCAGAGGGCGAGCCGCAGCCCATTGCCGAAGCGGACGTGCCGCGCGGCAATGGCGAGCTTGCCCGACTGGCGTGGACCTATAACAGCATGGTGCATGACGTCGCCGCGAAATCACAATTCGAACGTCGGCTTGCCGAACGTGAACGCTTCGTGGCCCTTGGGCGGCTGTCGTCGTCGCTGGCGCACGAGATCAACAACCCGCTGGGCGGGCTGTTGAACGCGACGGACACCATCCGGAAATTTTCCAACAGGCCCGAGGTCGTGACGGCATCCGCCGAGTTGCTGGAACGGGGCCTGCGGCACCTGCGGGACGTGGCGCGTGTCACGCTGGACCAGAACCGCCTGGAGCAGGAGGGAACCCCGCTTTCCCCCGATGATTTCGAGGATGTCCGGTTGCTGATCCTGCCCGAGCTGAAGCGGATGGAACAGCGCATCGACTGGTCCGCGCCAGAGGATATGACGGGCTGTGCAGCCTTGCCCGCCGCGCCCGTTCGACAGATCATGCTCAACCTGCTGCTCAATGCCTCGGCGGCGACCGGACCCGAGGGCGGTGTCACGCTTCACGCCCGGCTGGACGATGCCGGTCTGGAAATCGACATTTCCAACAGCGGCCCGCCCATGTCCGAGGCGGCGCGGGCACGGCTGCTGAGCGATGCGGCGCTGGCACCGGGCGGTGGCGTCGGCCTGCGGCTGGTGCGCGATCTCGTAAAGGATCTGGGCGGCAGGATCGAACTTGCGCGCGCAGACGGGCAGACGACGGTACGGGTAATCCTGCCGGCTCGGGAAGGTGCGACCGATGCTTGATGGCCGCCGGATTGTTCTGGTCGAGGATGACGAGATCATGGGCGGATCGCTCTTGCAGCGGCTGGAGCTGGAGGGCGCGCAGGTGCTGTGGCTGAAGCAGATGCACCGCGCGCTGGGCGCGATCCGCACGCCTCAGCGCGGCATCGACGCGGTGATCTGCGATATCGCCCTGCCGGACGGTACCGGCGAAGACCTGTTTACCACGCTCTGCCGCACCACCACGCCGCCGCCGTTCCTGTTCATCACCGGGCAGGGCGGCATCGAGCAGGCGGTGCGCCTGATCAAGTCGGGAGCGGCGGATTACATCACCAAGCCGTTCGACATGTCGGTGTTCCTGGACCGCCTCGCACAGCTTCTGGCGCCCGGAGAGACGCAGGAATTTCCCCCGATTCTAGGGGTTTCCGGGGCCGCGCAGCGGGTGGAGGCGTTGATCGTGCGCGCGGCTGAGAACACCGGGTCGGTCCTGATCCGGGGCGGGCCCGGGCTGGGCAAGGACCTTGTCGCGCGCCGTATCCACGAGTTGTCAGAGCGCCGGGCCGCGCCCTTCATCTCGGTGAACCTGGCGCGCGAGGGCGATCCCGAGGCCGCGCTTTTCGGTCAGGATGGTGCGTTCCGGAGGCTGGGTGAGGGCACGCTGTTCGTCAACGCGATCAGCCGCCTGCCGCTGCCGCTTCAGCGCCGGTTGGGCGAGCAGATCGAGCAGGGGATCGATGGGCGCCTCGTCACCGCCTGCGGCACCGATCTGGAGGCGCTGGTGCAGCAGGGCGCGTTCGATACCGAACTGCATTACCGCATGGCACGGATGGAGATACCGATACCACCCCTCGGCACCCGCCCCGAGGACGCGATATGGTTGCTGGAACAACTGTTTCAGCGGCTCGCGCCCGCCAAGGCCCCCGATGTCACCGGGATCGGCGCGCTGTGCCTGGAGGCGGCGCGCGACCACGACTGGCCCGGCGGCGGGCGCGAGGTGCGGGCGCGGCTGGTGCGCGGGTTGTCGCTTGCGCGCGGCACGCTGTTACAGCCCGCCGACCTGTTTCCCGAGCGTCAGGCGGGGGAGGATGGCATCAAGAGCCTCGCCGAGGTGCGCGAGGCCGCCGAGCGCGCGCAGATCATCGCCGCGCTGGAGCGCAGCGGCGGACAGGTGGGCGCGGCGGCGCGGATGTTGGGCATCGCCCGGACGACGCTGTGGGAGAAGATGCAGCGCTACGGGCTATCGTGACGCGCCCGCGCCGCGCGGCCTGTTCGGATTTCCGAACATCTAAAATTCTTCATGATATTCAACGCTTAGCCGCGCCGCAGAATGAGCGCCAAGACTGTCGTGGCTTGCGCGTGGAGGCCCTATCCTTGTTGCCATAGCAAGGGAGGAGCCAAGCCAATGAAATGTAATCGACTGGTCGATGCGGGCCGTCGTCAGTTCCTGCGCGGGGGCCTTGGGGCCACGGCGGGCGCTGCGGCGAGCGTTGTCATGGGAACGAGCGACGCCAAGGCGCAAACGGCGCTCGCGCGGGTGGACTATCCCGCAAACCGGCTGGCCAACGTGGCCGACCTGGCCGTGAACGAGCCGATGGACGTGGCCTACCCGGATGCCGACAGCCCCGGTGTCCTGCTCAAGCTGGGGCAGGCGGTCGATGGTGGCGTGGGCCCCGATGGCGATATCGTCGCCTTCTCGGTCCTGTGCCCGCACAAGGGCTGGTATCTGAGCTACAACGGCGAGGACCGCACCTTCAATTGCCCCGGCCACCATTCGCGCTTCGATGCCGAGGCGGGCGGACAGCAGGTCTGGGGCCATGCCACCAACAACCTGCCGCAATTCGTGCTGCGCGTCGACGGCGCCGGCGACATTTATGCCGAGGGCGTGGACGAGCTGATCTACGGTCGCCTGTCGAACACGCTCTGAGAGAGGAAATTCAATGGCTTACAAGAGACAAGTGGACCGTCTGCCGATCATTCCCGCGGACGCCAAGGAACATAACGTCACCTGCCATTACTGCATCGTCGGATGCGGCTACAAGGCCTACACCTGGCCGATGAACAAGCAGGGCGGCACCGCGCCGAACCAGAACAAGTTCGGCGTCGATCTGTCCGAACAGCAATTCCAGGACACAGAGGCGTGGTATGCGCCCTCGATGTACAACATCGTCAAACAGGACGGGAAGGACGTGCAACTCGTCGTCAAGCCGGATGCGAATTGCGTCGTCAATTCCGGGCTCGGCTCGATCCGTGGCGCGCGCATGGCCGAGAACCGGCCCTCCGATGTCTCTGGCACGCAGCTTCAACGCCTGAGCGATCCGCTCGTGTGGCGCAACGGGACATGGCAGCCGACATCGTGGGACGACGCGCTCGACCTCGTCGCGCGGGTCACGGCGCGGGTGGTGACCGAAGGCTCGGAGGACGATCTCGTCGTGTCGATGTTCGACCATGGCGGCAGCGCCGGCGGATATGAGAATACCTGGGCCACCGGCAAGCTCTATTTCGAGAGCATGAAGGTCAAGAACTGCCGTATCCACAACCGCCCGGCCTATAATTCCGAGGTGCATTCAACCCGCGACATGGGGGTGGGCGAGCTCAACAACAGCTATTCCGATTACGAGATCACCGACACGATCTTCATGATCGGGGCCAATTCGATGGAGACGCAGACCAATCTCTATCTCAACCACATGGTGCCCGGCCTTCAGAACGGCGCCAAGTTCATCATGGTCGACCCGCGCCGCACCGTCACCGTGCATTCCTCCGAGCAATGGGCAGGCAAGGAGAACGTGCTGCACCTCGCGATCAACGAGGGCAGCGACATGGTGCTGTTCAACGCCATCCTGACCCATATCGTCGATCAGGGTTGGACGGATGACGACTTCATCGCCGCCTCGACCTTTCAGGGCAGCGAGGCGGTGGCGCAGGACAGTGCCCATCCCGCGAGCCTGGGCAGTCTCGATCATGCGATGCAGGACTGCCGGACGTCGCTGGATGAGGCGGCGGAGATCTGCGGTGTGGCCGCGGCCGACATCCAAAAGGCCGCCGAATGGATCGCCAAGCCGCATGACGATGGCAGCCGCCGCAAATGCGCGACGGCCTACGAGAAAGGCATCATCTGGGGCAACGACAACTATCGCACCATCGGCGCGCTGGTGAACATCGCGCTGGCCACCGGCAATGTGGGCCGCGAAGGCGGCGGCGTGTGCCGTCTGGGCGGGCACCAGGAGGGCTACTATCGCCCCGCCGATGGCCATGTGGGCCGTCCCGCGGAATATGTCGACCAGTTCCTGATCCGGGGTCTGGGCGGGGTGCACCATATCTGGGCCTGCGACCACCACAAGACCACGCTCAACGCCGCCGAGTTCAAGCGCGTGCACAAGCGCCGCGCGGACATGGTCAAGGACGCGATCGACGGTGCTGCGGGCGGCACGCGCGAGCAGGTGGTCGACGCGATCGTCTCGGCGATCAGTGCGGGTGGCCTCTTCGTGGTGGATGTGGACATCATCCACAGCCAGATCGGTCAGAACGCGCATGTCATCCTGCCCGCCTGCGAATCGAACGAGATGAACCTCACCTCGATGAACGGCGAGCGGCGGTTGCGTCTCAGCGAGCGCTACATGGACCCCTACGGCAATTCGCGCCCCGACTGCCTTATCGCCGCCGGGATCGCGCAGCACATGGAGCGCGTCCTGCGCGAGATGGGCGAAGGAGCCTATGCCGACCAGTTCCAGGGCTATGACTGGCAGACCGAGGAAGACGCCTTCATGGACGGGTACAATGCGGGCAATCCCGAAGTGACCTATGAGCGGCTGCGCGCGGCGGGCAACAACGGCGTGCAGGAGCCGGTCAGCGGCTACGAGAACGGCACGCTTGTCGGCACCGAGCGGCTTTATGCCGATGGCACGTTCGACCGGCACGGGCGCGACGACGGCAAGGCGCTGTTCTGCGCCGCCGGGTGGCGCGGCTGGCAGGCGCCGGGCAAGGCCCGCGAAAAGGCCGCGCACAAGTACTGGATCAACAACGTCCGGGCCAACATATTCTGGCAGAACCAGTTCCTCGACCAGAAGAACCAGTTCATCCAGGACCGCTTCCCCTATCCGTTCATCGAGATGAACCCCGAAGACATGGTCGAGGAAGGGCTGAACCCCGGTGACCTGATCGAGATCATCAACGACAACGGCGTGACGCAGGGCATGGCCTATCCCACGGCCACCGCCAGGCGCGGGCAGGTCGCGATGGTCTTCGGCTCGCCCGCGGGCAGCCAGGGTAACGTGATCAATCCGGGCGTGAACGAACTGGTGCTGCCAAACTACAAGCACTGTTGGGGCGATATCCGCAAGATATCGAATGCCACCCACGAAACGGCGGGGATCACCTTCAAGTCGAAGGAAGTCACGCTCTGACCGGCTGATCCAGGAAACGCCCGCCCCGCGTCACGGGGCGGGCACGCAATCGTCAGGGCGACAGCGGGCCGGGTCTTGACGCCCGGGAACGCGACAATCGGATCCTCCCCGGAAGTTGCAGGCAAGCGCCGTTCGAGGTTCTGGGCACGTTCACTGACATCGAAAACAGGGCGAAGGCGGACCGCCCTCAACTTCTTGCGGCGATGGAGTTACCCCGCCGCGAGGGCGCCGCCCTGCCGGTAGCCAGGCTTGACCGGATCAGCCGTTCGGTGGCGTTCACCGCTGGGCTGTTGAAGGATAATCGTGCCAGCTACATCTTCGCGAGGCGCGTACGCCGATTTATCTTGCATCAAGGTAGCCCCAACCGGTTTGCCGACCGAAGTGCGGCCGGGGGCAATTGCGCGCAAGCTGAATGATTTGCTTGGATAGTGCCTACATGAGCCCGGAGGTCCACGCGATGCATCCGCCAAGCCACTGATTCTAAATGGAGGCGAGTACCGGAATCGAACCGGTGTACACGGATTTGCAATCCGCTGCGTAACCACTCCGCCAACTCGCCCCGATGTGGTGGCGTTTCGGTTATCCCATCCACTTCTTCGGTGCAAGAGGGACCGAGGTGTTTTGCCGGTAGGGGGCGCAGGGAGATTGCCGCCATGCGGCAGATGTGTCAGAACCCCTCCATGGATTCATCAAGACGAGAGTTCCGCCGATGACCGATTTCACCGCGCGCCGCACCATGATGGTGGATACGCAGGTCCGCCCCTCGGACGTGACCAAGTTCCCGATTATCGACGCCATGCTGCGCGTCCCGCGCGAGGCCTTCGTTCCGGCACGGATGCGCGAGGTGGCCTACCTGGGCGAGAATCTCGACCTCGGGGCCTCGCGGGTCGTGCTGGCGCCGCGGACGCTGGCCAAGATGCTCGACGCTCTCGATATCGAGGGGGACGACCTGGTACTCGATATCGGCCCGGCGCATGGCTATTCGGCGGCGGTCATCGCGCGGCTGGCCGAGGCCGTCGTCGGGGTCGAGGACGATCCCGCGCTGGTCGAAGAGGCGCAGCGCGCGCTGGGCGATGCCGGCGCCGACAACGTGGTGATGGTCGAGGGCGCATTGTCCGCCGGGGCACCGGATCATGGTCCCTACGACGTGATCCTCGTCGAGGGCGCGATCGAGCATCTGCCCGAGGCAATCACCGGGCAGCTCAAGGAGGGCGGGCGCATCGCGTGCCTGTTTTCCGAGGATGCGCTGGGCGTGATCCGCATCGGCTACAAGATCGACGGCCGGATGAACTGGCGCTACGCGTTCAACGCCGGCGCGCCGGTGCTGCCCGGGTTCGAACGTCACGCGGCATTCACGCTATAAGCGGAAACGGGCGCGAAGCCAGGGGTGAGCCATCGCTCCCATTGCCGGATAGACTCGGTGCAGAACAGGACTGCCCGGTGATGAGACCTGTCTTGTCGTGGCGGCGCATCATGTGGGGATGCCGGTCTCTCTCGCTCCTTGGGAAATAACGCAGACCACGACACTGCGCCCTCTCGATCTTGTGCGTGACCTCATCCGGTATTGCGCAGCACGCGCAAGATAAAGAACTGAAAAATTTCCGAATAGGTTGTGCGAATACACCTGCGCGGGTAAACTGCTCGCGAGGCAAGAATGGTAACAGGCATGTCGGACCCGGTCGCAAATGTGGATATCGAGGATGTCCTGTCGTCGATTCGCCGACTCGTGTCGAACGGGCCGGAGAAGGATGGCAAGGCGTCGAAGGAGGCGCGCGGGGAAGAGCGGCTCGTGCTGACGCCGTCGCAGCGCATTGATGACTCAGAGCCATCGGAGAGCGGTGAACGGTCGGATCGCGCGACCTCTGCATTGGCAGGGCTGACCGAGGCTCATCCGCCTGAACCCGGGCCGTCGCTTGAGGCCGAGTCCGTGGCCGCGCCCGAGTCCGAGGAACGCGGCCCGGAAGATGACGTTGCCGATGTTCTGTCAGGGGTCGATACCGATACCGAGACCGATACCGATACCGCAGCCGAGGACGATATTGCCGCGTTGTCGCTGACACTGTCTGACCAGGGCGGGGATGCGCAGGCCGAGGCTGCACCCGGCGCGGGCGAAACCGATAGCGGCAAACCCGAAGACGGGACCGACACCCCCAGCGACGACGAGGACGCCGCGCTTGAGGGGATAGCCGCGATGTTCGCCCGGCACGAATCAACCACGCCGAGCGCGTGGGAGCCCGATGGCGACGATGAGGATGCCTTTGCTGATCATGCTGCGGCCCCGTCGCTTGAATGGCGCGATGTCGATGATACCGACGAGGACGATGGGTACGACAAGATCCTCGCCGGTTCGGATCATCCCGAAGAGACAGAACCGCGCGAGGAGGGCCGCGCGTTTGCCCGCGACTGGGATGCCGAGGCGCGCGAGACGGAAGACAACGCCTTTGCCATCGACGACGAGGCCCTGCTCGACGAGGAGGCGCTGCGCGACCTCGTGGCAGAGATCGTGCGCGAGGAACTCATGGGCACGCTGGGTGAGCGGATCACCCGCAACGTGCGAAAGCTGGTGCGCCGCGAGATCCACCGCGCCCTAAACTCTCAGGATTTCGACTGATCCTCCGGCGCGATCACCGGCTCTGCCGCGAGCGACAGAAGCCGATCCACGTCGAGATGTGTCTCCAGGTGCCGGGCAAGCGCGTCGAGCGTGGTGTCGACTGCATCCTCATATAGCAAATCCGACACCGCGCCGAGATCGGCCAGGTACGCGGCGCGAAACGCGTCCTCGGCGAAAAGTCCGTGCAGGTAGGTGCCCTGAACCCGGCCATCGGGCGATTGCGCGCCTTCGCGCCGGTCGCCCACGCACAGCCAGCCGCGTTCGCAATCGGGGCCGACGGTTTCGCCCAGATGAATCTCGTAGCCCCGCACCGGCGTGCCCGAGGGCTCGTGCCGCGCCTCTGTGAGGCCCAGCCGCTTGTGCGGTTGTAGCACCGTCTCGACATCGAGATGGCCCAGCCCTTCGACCGCGCCGGGCGGGCCCTCGATCCCGTCGGGGTCGGCGACGCGGCGGCCCAGCATCTGGTAGCCGCCGCAAACGCCCAGCACCCGGCCCCTGCGCCGGACATGGGCGGCAAGGTCGATATCCCAGCCATTGGCGCGGAAATCCTCCAGGTCGGCGATGGTGGATTTGCTGCCCGCGACAAGGATCAGGTCGGCATCGGCGGGCAGGGGACGGCCCGGCGGGATGATATCCAGCGTGACGCCCGGCTCGCCTGCAAGCGGCGTCAGATCGTCGAAATTGGCGATCCGGCCTAGCTGCGGCACGGCGATGCGGCAGGCCCCGCCCCGCGACGACGCAAGGTCTTGCACGTCCTCGGGCGGCAAGCGCCAGGCGTGCTCGAACCACGGCACCACGCCCAGCGAGGGCCAGCCGGTGCGCGCGGCGATGGCGCGTTCGCCGTCCGCGAAAAGCGAGATGTCGCCTCGGAACTTGTTGACCGCGAAGCCCCGGATCATCGCCGCATCGTCGGGATCGAGCACCGCCTGTGTGCCGACGATCTGCGCGATCACCCCGCCGCGGTCGATATCGCCAACGAGGATCACCGGCACCCCGGCGGCGCGGGCAAAGCCCATGTTGGCGATGTCACCGGCGCGCAGGTTGATCTCGGCGGGACTGCCCGCGCCCTCCACGAGGATCAGATCGGCGCTACGGCCAAGCCGGGAAAAGCTGTCGAGCACCGCACCCATCAGGCGCGGCTTTTCCCGCGTGTAGCCCCACGCGCCGAGGCTGCCCACCGGGTGGCCCTGCACGATGACCTGCGCGCCATGCGCGCCCTCGGGCTTGAGCAGCACGGGGTTCATGTGCGTCAGGGGGGTGCGTCCCGCCGCGCGGGCCTGCAGTGCCTGCGCGCGCCCGATCTCGCCGCCATCCCCGGTCACGGCGGCGTTGTTGGACATGTTCTGCGGCTTGAACGGCGCGACGCTGATCCCGCGCCGCAGGCAGGCCCGCGCCAGCCCCGCCACCAAGAGCGACTTGCCGACATTCGAGCCGGCGCCCTGGATCATGATCGCGCGCGTCATGTGGCCATCCCCGCCTGCGGCAAAGCAAAGGCCCCGCCGCGTGCGACGGGGCCGGATCGGCGATCTTGCGCCGTGACGCTCAGGCGGCTTCGGCCTGCGCTGCGGCGTGGCGACGCTCGCTTTCCTCGCGCGACAGTGCGACCGAGGTGCGCACCCCCTTGCCGACGAATTCCATCAGCCCGGAAACGACGCGCTCGTTGGGGTCGATCCCGGCACAGGACAGCACCTCGCGCCCATCGCGCGATCGCGCCCAGCGGGCGATCTGCTCGGGGCCATTGCCGTATTTCTTGTCATCGGCGATGGCATCGTCGAGCGCGGCCAGAACCACGGCCGCAAAGAGTTTACGCGCACGGTTTCCCTGTTCGGCGTTGAAAGCCGTGCCATCAACGAAATCCTTCATGCTTCGTCCTGTTCTTATTGCTCTTGCGTTTCGGGCGTGACGGCGGTTATGACGCGTTTTGATCGATTCGGATAGAGCGTAGATGCATAGCATCTATGCAAAATACGCATGGCTTGCGCTGCCTCGAATCGAACTATGGGTGTCTTGCCCCCGTGCATCACGCGAGATATAGGACCGCGAGACACGATATCAACCTTTTGACACGGTTCGGACCATGCCCAAGATCAACGGAAACGAGATTCGCCCCGGCAACGTGCTGGAGCATAACGGCGGCCTCTGGGCCGCGGTCAAGGTGGACCACGTCAAGCCCGGCAAGGGCGGTGCCTTCGCGCAGGTCGAGATGCGAAATCTGCGCAACGGGTCCAAGCTCAACGAGCGCTTCCGCAGCGCCGACAAGGTCGAGCGCGTGCGCCTCGAACAGAAGGATCAGCAGTTCCTCTACCAGGAGGGCGAGAACCTGATCTTCATGGATACCGAGACCTATGAGCAGATCCAGCTTCCCGCCGAAATCCTCGGCGAGCGCCGCCCCTTCCTGCAGGACGGCATGACCATCACGGTAGAGTTCCACGAGAGCGAGGCGCTCAACGCGTCGCTGCCGCAAAAGGTCACCTGCCGCGTGGTCGAGACAGAGCCGGTGGTCAAGGGTCAGACCGCCGCCAACAGCTTCAAGCCCGCCGTGCTCGACAACGGGGTAAAGGTGATGGTGCCGCCCTTCGTCGGTCAGGACGAGGACATCGTCGTCAACACAGAGACGATGGAATACGCCGAGCGCGCCTGAGCGCGGGGCGCTCTAGCGATCCAATTCGGCCAGCGTCAGCGGGCAGGGGGCCCCGTCGTAAAACACGTCGAGGATCGCGCGAAATTCCGGCCCGCCGCCCGCCTCGTCGAATAGCGTGGCCGACGATCGCAGCTTGAGCGCATCCGTCCCCCCGAGGATCGCCTCCGCGCTTTTATCCTCATGTGACAGCATGGCGCGCGTGGCCTCGTGCAGGCGCGGCCCAAGCACTGGATGCGCGAGATAGTCCCGCGCCTCCTCCAGCCCCGCGAGCCCGTAATACTTTGCCGTGATCGACCGGCCGAGCGCGGCGAGTTGCGGAAAGATGAACCACATCCAATGCGTCACCTTCCACCCCGCTCGTAGCTCGGCAAGCGCGGTGGGCCAGCTGCCCTCCTGCGCCTTGACGAAGCGAGAGAGGTCAGACGCGGGCGTCATTGACTCACCATATAGTGGGGCAGGGCGGGTCGTCCAGACGGGCCGCCCCGCCCGTCATCCTCCCGCCGTCATCCTCGGCCCCGACCCGAGGACCTCTCACCCCCCAACACACCCCCCGTCATCCTCGGGCTCGACCCGAGG
>NZ_PVWS01000079.1:0-783 GCF_004126395.1 Roseovarius sp. A46
AACGCCTGCGCGATCGTCGATTCGGTGATGGATATCGACTATGCGGCGGGCCGCATCACCCATGAGCATGCCGACACGATCATCGCCCATATCGAGCGCGAGGGGCTGAGCCTCGAATGGATCATCGAGACCCATGTCCATGCCGACCACCTGTCTGCCGCGCCCTATATCCAGGAGAAACTCGGCGGCAAGATCGGCATCGGCGAGAATATCCTCGTGGTGCAGGACACGTTCGGCAAGATATTCAACGAGGGCACCGAGTTCCAGCGCGACGGCAGCCAGTTCGACGCGCTGTTCGGGGAAGGTGACACCTACAGCGTGGGCGGCATGACCTGTTTCGCGATGCACACGCCCGGCCACACGCCCGCCTGCATGACCCATGTGATGGGCGATGCTGCCTTTGTCGGCGATACGCTGTTCATGCCCGACGGCGGCTCGGCGCGGGCGGATTTTCCCGGCGGGGACGCGGCCACGCTCTATGACAGCATCCAGAAGGTCTTGTCGCTGCCCGACGCCATGCGCCTCTTCATGTGCCACGACTATGGCCCGAATGGCCGCGATATCCGGTGGGAAACCACGGTGGCCGAGGAGAAGGCGCACAACATCCACGTGGGCGGCGGCAAGACGAAGGAAGAATTCGTGCGCTTTCGCACCGAACGCGACGCGACATTGGACATGCCGCGGCTGATCCTGCCGTCGTTGCAGGTCAACATGCGCGCGGGCGCGGTGCCCAAGGACCGCGACGGCAACCCGATGCTGAAAGTGCCGGTGAACCGGCTCTGA
>NZ_PVWS01000080.1:0-760 GCF_004126395.1 Roseovarius sp. A46
CTTCTTCTTCATCGCATCACGCAGGCTGGGAAAGGCGGGCTGTTTCGGCATCGGCAGGACTCCTCTGGCGGACGCCCCAAACCTATCAGATTAGGCAGAAAGTCGCAGGTTTTTCAGACGTTCCTTCCCTTATGGCTTATGTTCATTTACTGAGCAAGGAGACGTAGAAAATGTCCAAAAAAGAAGATGATAGCAAGAACAAACCGGTTTCTTCGGGGAAACCAACTTTCCGCAGCCCATTGTACGAAGGTAACACAAAACCATCCGATCCTCCCCCGAAAAAACCCAAAAAGAGCTAGGGCGCCAGCGCACGCATTGTCGTTGTGGCCCTCTCACAAGCACCACCTGCGCCACACCTGAGCGTAGCGCACTCTCCCGCCACACACCCCGCCCGGCGGGGCTTCCCACCAATCCACGCCCCACGCGCGGAACAAGGCGCGCCTTGGCGCGCCGCCGCGCATCGACGGGCCGCCCCCCGGCCCGGCGATTTTGCCATCCTTGCGCGCCGCTCGGGTCTTTTGCGGATGTGGCTGACATAAAGTGCGGCAGACCCGGCGTCGGATCGCCGCGCCGCGGCCCGTCGATGCGCGGCTCGTGTGACGGGGCGGATCGGCAAGGGGAAAGCGGTGCGCACCCGAGGGTCGGGCGCGGCCCGGTGGTGGCTGCCGTTGGGGACGGATTGTGGGAGGTCCTCGGGTCAAGCCCGAGGATGACGGGGGGGGTGCTGCGGTGGTGGGAGGTCCTCGGGTCAAGCCCGAGG
>NZ_PVWS01000081.1:0-744 GCF_004126395.1 Roseovarius sp. A46
GGCTGACCGAGGCGATCTTTGCCGAGGTGAATGCCTATCTGGCCAACAAGGGCATGACCCTCCGCTCCGGCACGCTGGTGGATGCGACAATCATCGACGCGCCGTCTTCTACCAAGAACAAGGCCAAGGCGCGCGATCCCGAGATGTCATCGACGAAGAAGGGCAACGACTGGTATTTTGGCATGAAGGCCCATGTTGGGGTCGACGCGGAAAGCGGCACGGTTCACAGCCTCGAGGCCACGACAGCGAAGGTGCATGACAGTCGTGTGTGGGATGAACTGCTACACGGCGATGAGACGTCGGTCTGGGCCGACAAGGGCTATGTCAGCGCCGAGCGCGAGGCCGCGTTCACGGGACCGGGCAAGGTCTGGGGTGTGATGCGCAAGGCCCCGAAGGGCAGCGACCTGCACCCGATCGACGCGCGGATCAACCGCATCATCGCGATGGTCAGGGCCAGGGTCGAGCATCCCTTCCGGGTGATCAAGCGCCAGTTCGGCTACGTGAAAACCCGCTATCGCGGATTGGCCAAGAACCGCGCCCAGCTCTTCACGCTGTTCGCGCTCGGTAACCTGTTTCTGGTGCGACGGAGGTTGATGGCATGAGGACGAGTCCGTCCGGAATTGGCCTGTCCACCAACCGAGCGGCCGAAGCAGCCCGAAAGCCGCTGGAAACAAGCTGCCTGATGCCCGGCATGGCCCTCACATCGGCGCGTCGGCGCAGCAGAAGGCGTTGTTCAGACTTTCC
>NZ_PVWS01000082.1:0-246 GCF_004126395.1 Roseovarius sp. A46
GCTGGCAGGCCTTCGTCAATGCCGACGAGGACGGGTTCGTGCGGCGCGTGAGCGTGAGCCCGGGCAACCGGGCCGAAGTGGACAGCCTGTGTGATCTGATGGTCGGCGACGAGACCGCCCTCTATGCGGACAGCGCCTATATCGGGCCGCGCACCCGGGCGCTTCTGGCGCACCACGCGATGCGCGATCAGGTGCAGCGGCACGGGGTTCGCAGGCGCAAACTGACGCCACAGGAGCGTGCCCGGA
>NZ_PVWS01000082.1:388-589 GCF_004126395.1 Roseovarius sp. A46
TCCGGGCACGCTCCTGTGGCGTCAGTTTGCGCCTGCGAACCCCGTGCCGCTGCACCTGATCGCGCATCGCGTGGTGCGCCAGAAGCGCCCGGGTGCGCGGCCCGATATAGGCGCTGTCCGCATAGAGCGCGGTCTCGTCGCCGACCACCAGATCGCACAGGCTGTCCACTTCGGCCCGGTTGCCCGGGCTCACGCTCACGC
>NZ_PVWS01000083.1:0-275 GCF_004126395.1 Roseovarius sp. A46
CGTGAAGGGCCGCAGGCAGGCGGTCTGGGGCTGGCAGGCCTTCGTCAATGCCGACGAGGACGGGTTCGTGCGGCGCGTGAGCGTGAGCCCGGGCAACCGGGCCGAAGTGGACAGCCTGTGTGATCTGGTGGTCGGCGACGAGACCGCGCTCTATGCCGACAGCGCCTATATCGGGCCGCGCACCCGGGCGCTTCTGGCGCATCACGCGATGCGCGATCAGGTGCAGCGGCACGGGGTTCGCAGGCGCAAACTGACGCCACAGGAGCGTGCCCGGA
>NZ_PVWS01000083.1:325-571 GCF_004126395.1 Roseovarius sp. A46
TCCGGGCACGCTCCTGTGGCGTCAGTTTGCGCCTGCGAACCCCGTGCCGCTGCACCTGATCGCGCATCGCGTGATGCGCCAGAAGCGCCCGGGTGCGCGGCCCGATATAGGCGCTGTCGGCATAGAGGGCGGTCTCGTCGCCGACCATCAGATCACACAGGCTGTCCACTTCGGCCCGGTTGCCCGGGCTCACGCTCACGCGCCGCACGAACCCGTCCTCGTCGGCATTGACGAAGGCCTGCCAGC
>NZ_PVWS01000084.1:0-561 GCF_004126395.1 Roseovarius sp. A46
CTTCTTCATCGCATCACGCAGGCTGGGAAAGGCGGGCTGTTTCGGCATCGGCAGGACTCCTCTGGCGGACGCCCCAAACCTATCAGATTAGGCAGAAAGTCGCAGGTTTTTCAGACGTTCCTTGACAAGATTCGCACGTCTTCGCGATACGATTTTCCGCTTCGAGTTGAACCTGCGCGAGTCACTGATCGGCGGTTGACGTCTTCTGGAAAACGCAAGGTCAGCCGCGACATAGACGGTCCCGTGCGCCCCGATCCACTCGGTCAGGCCGCCGAAAGACCACCTGCCTCGTATGCATAGGACTGTGTGCAAATTAAGGCAGGACTCATTTTGCCACATCCCCAAGACAATTTTTGAACTCCGCAAGAAATTGAACCGCACGCTGACACATTTCCAAGCCGGCAACCAAAGCCGGAAAACTTTGGGCTCTACCTCCCTCGTCAGGACTGCACCTGGTTTTGGCGAGGGGACGTGGCATGGCGATCGTCGATGTCGTCGATCAGACGGATGAAAATTCAGGCACGGCTGTCACCGAAGACATGTTCGGCCTCAACGCGCTGT
>NZ_PVWS01000085.1:0-556 GCF_004126395.1 Roseovarius sp. A46
CAACCAACAGCCGCGCTGCGCCACCTGAAAGCTCCGCGCATCTGTCGGTTGCTCCACCTGCGCCTGTCGGCGTATCAACCCAAAGGGCTCCGGTTCCGGCTGGATGAAAGTTCAGTGGCAGGCCAAGAAAATCCTCATAGTATCCGGAGATTATAGGTCTTGGATGGGAAAAGAAATCACGCAGTTCCTTTAGCTGACTTAATCCCTTGCTTGGTCTCGTGAGGGTATCAACACCGGAAACATGTATTCTCGCACCAGAAGGTAGGTCTGCTCTAACCAAGAGTTTGCTTATCCCAACAATATTTTCGTTTAGGCTTCTCTCGCATAAGGCGCGGAATTCACAAGAGTCCGAGTTGCCGCCACTTTCATAGAATGCACATACATCGCGCTCGAATTTATCAGTGAATATCCCAAAGCCGTCAGTGCGACTTAGGGAACGTCTGAAAAACCTGCGACTTTCTGCCTAATCTGATAGGTTTGGGGCGTCCGCCAGAGGAGTCCTGCCGATGCCGAAACAGCCCGCCTTTCCCAGCCTGCGTGATGCGATGAAGAAGAA
>NZ_PVWS01000086.1:0-533 GCF_004126395.1 Roseovarius sp. A46
AATTTCGACTTGGTGACGCTGTCATTGACGTTGATCGCCGGGAACGGCAGGTGCCCCTTCTCCATCATCTTGTAGAGCCGGTGCACACCGGTGGTGGTTTCCTCGGAGACGCCCTTGATCATGTGGCGCTGCTTCACGAACCAGCCGGGGCTCTCGGCGATACGTTTGCGAATCTGCGCGAATAGCGCCTCTTCCTCTTCCGAGGTGGGCGTCTCGATCAGGTCTGTCTCGCCCTCCTCGACGCGGGCCCCCATCAGGATATAGAGCGTGGCATCGCCGCCATCGTCGAGGATCAGGTTGGCGCCACCCTCGGGAAACCGGAAGATCCGGTCGCAGTAATCCCAGTATTCCTCGAGGCTTTCGCCCTTGATGGCAAAGACCGGCGTGCCGCCCTCGGCGATCGCCGCCGCGGCGTGATCCTGGGTGGAGAAGATGTTGCACGACGCCCAGCGCACGCTCGCGCCCAGCTCCACCAGCGTCTCGATCAGCACGGCGGTCTGAATGGTCATGTGCAGGCTGCCGGCGATCCGCGC
>NZ_PVWS01000087.1:0-494 GCF_004126395.1 Roseovarius sp. A46
CTGCTCGCGATCATGAAAGGTGCTTCGGGCACCGACATCGACGTGCTCAACAACAAGATTTCAGTCGCTCTTGATTGGCACGACGCTGCCAAGGACGCCGGCGCGACCGCGCCCGACAGCGAAGGCCTCGATGGCGCAGGTGCCGCGCTTGATGGCGTTGACGAAAGCCAAGGCTCGGTTGAAGCGGCAATGGCCCGCACCGATGCATTCTGGGGCGAGCAGACCACGTTCCGCCTGACTTCGGGTGAGGACCGTGGCGTTGATTTCGTGGGCACCGGCGGTGCTGATCTCTTCGACGCATCCCTGACGCAGAACCCCACGGCAGGCGGTGTGTCCAACACGCTCTCGTCGGGTGACGTTCTGAACGGCGTCGGTGGCACCGACACGCTCGATGCGACGCTCGTTCCCGAGTTCATGGGTGGTCTGGGCATCATGCCGCTCGACGTGCAGCCGACCACCTCCAACATCGAGAACATCGAGATCGAAGCGCGCGA
>NZ_PVWS01000088.1:0-491 GCF_004126395.1 Roseovarius sp. A46
GACAACAAGTATGGCTGCAAGGAAAGCCTCGTCGACGGCATTCGCCGCGCCACCGACACGATGATGGCGGGCAAGGTCGCCGTCGTCTGCGGCTATGGCGATGTCGGCAAGGGGTCTGCCGCGAGCCTGCGTGGGGCTGGCGCGCGGGTCAAGGTGACCGAGGTCGATCCGATCTGCGCGCTTCAGGCGGCGATGGACGGCTTCGAGGTGACGGTGCTGGAAGATGTGGTCGAGAGCGCCGACATCTTCATCACCACCACCGGCAACAAGGACGTGATCCGCATCGAGCACATGCGCGCGATGAAGGACATGGCGATCGTCGGCAATATCGGCCATTTCGACAATGAAATTCAGGTGGCGACGCTCAAGAACCACAAGTGGACCAACATCAAGGACCAGGTGGACATGATCGAGATGCCCTCGGGCAACCGGATCATCCTTCTTTCCGAGGGGCGCCTGCTCAATCTTGGTAACGCCACCGGGCACCCGTC
>NZ_PVWS01000008.1:0-111037 GCF_004126395.1 Roseovarius sp. A46
TCCACACGCTCAAGGTCGAACGGGTTCATCACCGCGTGTACGCCACACGGGACGAAGCGCGCCGGGATCTCTTCGCCTACATCGAAGGATTCTACAATTCACGCCGCCTGCATTCCGCGATAGGCTACAGATCACCGGCCGACATGGAGCGCATGGCGGCCTGACCCCGTCCACTTTTTCAGGGCAGGATCAGGTATCGCGAGCCAACGCCGCCGCTGAACATCGCGGCACCGGATGGGCTACGGCTGGTCTGCGAGCCGGTGGCCGATTGCAAACGTTACCACAGCCTCAGGAGACCCAACCATGGAAAGATCACAGGCGCTGGACGCGATGAGCCAGCTAAAGCTCTACAGCATGAAGGCCGCCTACGATGAGATCATCACCACGGCGGTAAAGCGGCAGCATGAACCGCAACAGATCGTAGGCGACCTGCTGAACGCCGAGATCAGCGAGAAGCAGGCGCGCTCGATCAAATACCAGATGACGATCGCCAAGCTGCCTCTGGCGAAAGAGGTCGACGAGTTCAGCTTCGAAGACACGCCGGTCAACGAGACGCTGGTGGGCGATCTGACCTCCGGGGAGTTCCTTGAGCATCAGCGCAACGTCGTCCTCATCGGCGGCACCGGGACCGGCAAGTCCCACCTTGCCGTGAGCATCGCCCGGGCCTGCCTCCGGCGCGGCAAACGGGGGCGTTTCTTCAATGTCGTGGATATCGTGAACAAACTTGACGCCGAGGCCCGCGCTGATCGCCAGGGGCGCACGGCAGACTCGTCGAAAGGCCGTTCCGCCCGAACGACCATTGTAAGGGAAAATTCTGCGGCGACCGCCCGGGACTGCCCGTTGCTCTTCGATCAGCGCGCATGGGTCGTACCCAGAGACGGAAAGCAGGGGAATGCGCTGGTCGTTTCCCGTCTTGCGGCGTGGATCCTTTCGATCCCGGATGAGGAGCATCCTTGTGCGAGGATTGTAGTCTCCCCACCGAACCCGGCAGATCTCATCTTGTCGCATGGCGGTCGCGATCGCGAAGCGAACAACACGTGCCACGGGAATGTACTGCCTCGGATTGCTCTCAAGTGCATTGAGGATGGCGTCAATCTCGTCCTCGCTTGGACGACGGTCCCGTTCATTTCCCTTGCCAACCAGGCCGAGCCGGGAGAGTGTGATCCGCGCGAGATCACCCCCTTCTGTCGGGGCGATGATGCCGTGAACGGCCGCCGCATGGGGGCGGATCGTCTTGATGTAGCCAAGGTCGATACCGACCGTTACGGGGCCAGCACCTTCCTTCGCGCGCTGGCGGCCGAATTCGATGAGCTTTTCGCGGCTCAACTCGGCCGGCTTCAAATTCCCGAGGCGTAGCGCCAAAAGATCCAGACTTGCGGCTTTCGACCTACCCAGCTCCTTACCGACCTCCGCCAAATCTTTCTGTGAAGATCGATGAGGTTCCCAAATGTCTTGGCCGTGGCCCCGCCAGCGTGTATAGGTTCGCCGCGATCGATCTTGCCCTCAATGGTCCGTGCCCAAAGCTCCGCGTCGCCGCGACGCAGGAAGGACTCGCTGACGTAGTTTCCTTTGCGTCTGACCTGGACTCGCCAGGAGCCCGAAGGAAGCTTTGATGGTCGCCATTTCGTGTGCTCTATGTGTGCAGTGCGCGATCGAAACGTGGCGTATTTGGTCGTAGAATGGAGTGCACACGCCGCCGCGCGACGAGTTGATGATAATAGCAAAATGACGAAATATCAAGCACATAGACTTGCCGTTGCCCCTATGATGGACTGGACGGACCGCCATTGCCGGTATCTTCACCGGCTGCTGAGTCGTCATGCGCTGCTCTACACGGAAATGGTCACGGCGCCGGCCCTTGTCAGGGGCGGGGCGCTGCATCTGCTTGACCATTCCCCGCAGGAGCACCCGGTCGCGCTGCAACTGGGCGGGTCGGATCCGATTGAGCTGGCGCGGGCGGCGCGGCTCGGGGCGGAGGCGGGCTATGACGAGATAAACCTCAATTGCGGCTGCCCCTCGGACCGGGTGCAGTCGGGCACGTTCGGCGCGGTGCTGATGCGTGAGCCGCGCCTTGTGGCCGAATGCTGTGCCGCGATGATCGCCGCGCAGTCGCGCGAGGTCACCGTCAAGTGCCGCATCGGCGTGGATGAGCAGGATCCCGAGACGGTGCTGCCCGACTTCCTGTCGCGGCTTCAGGAGGCGGGCGTGCGGCGGGTCATCATCCATGCGCGCAAGGCGTGGCTCGATGGCCTCAGTCCCAGGGAAAACCGTGACATCCCGCCGCTGGATCACGATCTGGTGCTGCGGATGAAGGCGCGCTTTGCCGATCTGCACATCTCGGTCAACGGCGGCATTACCTCTCTGGACGAAGCGCAGGCGCTGCTGGATCAGGGCCTCGACGGGGTGATGGTGGGGCGCGCGGCCTATCATCAGCCGGCCGATATCCTGTGCGCCGCCGACCGGCGCATCTTTGGCGTTCCCGGTCCGGACAGCACGCCCGAGGGCGCGGTGCGCGCCATGCTGCCCTATATCGAGGCGCATCTGAGCGCCGGTGGCAAGCTCAACCAGGTCACGCGGCACATGCTGGGCTTCTTCGCGGGCCGCCCGGGGGCGCGCGGCTGGCGGCGGATGTTGTCGGAGGGGGCCACGCGCCCCGGTGCCGGGCCGGAGCTTGTCGAGGCGGCGCTGGAGCAAGTGGTGCAGATGGCGGCCTGAGCGCTCAGCCGTGGCGGTCGGCGAGGCGGCGTGCGGCCACGCTGAGTGTGGCGTCCGACAGGTCGGGCAGGGCGAACGGTGTGGCTTCTGCCTTGCTCACCCGCCGATAGCGCGGGTCGTAATGGGTGCGGATGAGGTCCTCGACCAGTGGTGCGAACTCTCCTGCCGCCGCCCATGCCCGCCATGTGGCAACCTTCTCGTGCCCGTGATAGCGCACGAGGCGTTCGAGGACCGCGTCGAGCCGGGCGGGATCGGCGATCATGTCCTCGTATTCGGCGAGGATATGCCCCACCCGCGCCGCCATCGGCGCGTCAACCCGGATGCCGGGCGCCGATTTCATCGCCACGGCGAACGCGGGCGGAAGGGTGATGCCCCCGATCCGCGCGCTCTCGGCCTCAAGGAAGACGGGGCGCGCGCGATCGAGCGCAGCCACGCGCATGGCGAGCGCGCTCTCGAACGCCTTTTGCGAGGGTTGCTCCGTGCCGATGAGGCCAAAGAGCGAGCCGCGATGCCCGGCCAGCGCCTCGAGGTCGATGACCTGCGCACCCGCGGCGCCAAGATGCGCCAGTAGCCGCGTCTTGGCCGTGCCGGTGCCCCCGTCAATGAGCAGGACGGGGCAGGGAAAGGGGCTGTCGTAGAGCGCCGCCACCACCAGCCTGCGATAGCTGCGATAGCCGCCAGCGATAGTGTCTGCGCGCCAGCCGATCTGTTGCAGGATAGAGGTGAACGAGCCCGACCTCTGCCCGCCGCGCCAGCAATAGACCAGCGGCCGCCAGCCACCATCGCGATCCGCCAGTGGCCCCTCGATATGTGCGGCGGCATTGCGCGCGACCAGCGCCGCACCGATCTTGCGGGCGAGGAACCGATCCTCTTGGACGTAGATCGTGCCGACGCGGGCGCGTTCAGCGTCCGACAGCACCGGCAGGCTGATCGCGCCGGGGACGTGATCCTCGGCGTATTCCGCCGGAGAGCGCACGTCGATGACCTGATCGAAGGGCAGGGTGCCGAGATCGCCAAGACTGTCGAGCGTGACCGGCACGCTCAGCTTGCCCGCCGTATGCCCATGACGCGGGCCCGCGCGCGCGGGTCGCTGTCAAAGAGCGCGGCGAGTTGCTCAGTCATCGCACCGGCAAGCTGATCGGCGTCGGTGATGGTCACCGCGCGATCGTAATAGCGGGTGACGTCATGGCCGATACCGATGGCCAACAGTTCCACCTGTTTGCGGCGTTCTACCATGGCGATCACGTCGCGCAGGTGCTTTTCGAGGTAGTTCGCGGGGTTGACGCTCAGCGTGCTGTCATCCACCGGGGCACCATCGGAAATCACCATCAGGATCTTGCGCGCTTCCTTGCGCGCCACGATCCGCCGGTGCGCCCATTCCAGCGCCTCGCCGTCGATATTCTCCTTGAGCAGGCCCTCTTTCATCATCAACCCGAGATTGTCGCGCGTCCGCCGCATCGGCGCGTCGGCGGATTTGTAGATGATGTGGCGCAGGTCGTTCAGGCGACCGGGCAGCTGCGGGCGGCCCTCTGCGAGCCATTTCTCGCGGCTCTGCCCGCCTTTCCACGCGCGGGTGGTAAAGCCCAGAACCTCGACCTTGACCGAACACCGCTCCAGCGTTCGGGCCAGCACGTCTGCGCAAATGGCGGCGATGGAGATGGGCCGCCCGCGCATCGAGCCGGAATTGTCGAGCAGAAGCGTCACCACCGTGTCGCGGAACTCGGTATCCTTTTCCACCTTGAAGCTGAGCGGCGTGGTGGGATTGGCCACCACGCGGGCAAGGCGGCCCGCATCGAGGATGCCCTCCTCGCGGTCGAACTCCCAGCTACGGCTCTGCTGCGCCTGAAGGCGTCGTTGCAGCTTGTTGGCGAGCCGCCCGACCGCACCCTTCAGCGGGTCGAGTTGCTGGTCGAGATAGGCGCGCAGGCGTTCGAGCTCGACCGGGTCGGCGAGTTCCTCGGCGCGGATTTCCTCGTCATGGCTGGCGTCATAGATCATGTAGCCCGGATCCGCCTCGGAGGCGGGCGGCGGCGGTGGCGGGTCGAGCGGCGCCTCGCCCTCGGGCAATTCCGTCTCGTCGTCCATGTCCTGGTCGGCCATCTCGTCGAGGCTGACCTGGGCCTGTTGTGCGTCCTGCTGTTCGTCCTGGCTGCGCTCGGGATCGGCGTCGGCTTCGTCCTCGTCGCTCTGGTCCTCGCCCTGGCTCTCGGGGTCGTCCTCTTCGCCGGTCTCTTCTGCCTCGTCTTCCTGGTCGTCATCGGGGCTGTCGGGGTCGTCGCCCAACTGGTCGCCATAGCCCAGATCCTCGATGATCCGGCGGGCGAATTTGGCAAAGGCGGTCTGATCGGCGAGCGTCTCCTGCAAGTTCTCCAGCGTGCCGCCCGCCTGCTCCTCGATGAAGCCGCGCCACAGCTCCATCACGTTCTGCGCGCCCGGTGGCAGGTCGCGCCCCGTGGCGAGGTGGCGGATGAGATATCCGGCGGCGGCGGGCAGCGGGGCGTCGTCGGTCGAGGTGACGCGGTCAAAGCCGAGCCGCCCGGCCTCTTGCGCGATACGCGCGTCGATATTGGTGGCGGTGCCGGGCATATCGCGCGCGCCCACGGCCTCGCACCGCGCGGTCTCCATCGCCTCGTAGAGGTCGCGCGCCATGTCGCCCGGCGGCGCGTAGCGCGCATGCAGCGCGTCATCGTGGAACTTGTGTCGCAGCGCCAGCGCATCCGCGGTGCCACGCGCCAGCAAAACCTCCTCGCGGGTCATCCGGCGGCTCACCTGCGGCAGGCGCATCGCATCGCCCGAAATCCCCGCCGGATCGACCGAGTAGCTCACCGTCAGGTCGGTGTCGTCGGCCATCACCTTGGTGGCATTGGCCAGCGCCTTCTTGAACGGGTCGGCGGGGTTGTCGGAGGGTTTTGTCATGGCATCGCCGCCGTTTCTTCAAGACTGCGCCGCCCGGTCGCGAGGTCGGCCAGAACCGACACATGCACGTCGAGCGCATCGATCACTTTATAGCCCGTATCCTGACCGTCAAAAGCCAGGTTGAGGTCTGTGCCGGCCAGGAGGACCGCTTCGGCCCCTTGTTCAGCTACCATCCGTCGTCCGGCATCAAGAAAGAGCGCGCGTTGCGTTTCGGTGCATCGCCCGGCGACCGCCATGTCCTGATAGCTCTGTCCCAGCGTCTCGATCTCGTCGTCGATGGCGACGGCCTCGGTCTTGTGCAACTGGCCATAAAGTCGGGTGCGCATGACGACGCGGGTGCCCAGAAGACCGACCCGACGGATGCCGGTTTCCACGAAATGATCGTCAAGAGGGGCTACCGCCGAGACGAGTGGCAGTGGCGACCGCTGCGCCGTCTCGTCGAAGCAGAAATGCCCGCCGAGCGAGGTGATCGCTGCACAATCTGCGCCCGCTGCTTTCAAACGGTCGATCAGGGAGAGGTAGATTTCCGCCTGCTCTTCGCGACGGTCGGCGAGGTTGTTGCGAATAAGATCCTGCACGTCCGCGTGGACGATTGTCAGTTCAAGCCGTCCGCCAAGCCGCGCAACGGCGGTCGTGAGGCGTTGATAATAAACGACCGTCGCCGCTACGCCGATGCCGCCGATCAGGCCGATATGGAGGCCACCGGCAGCCGACATTACTGTACGCTCACATTCGCCGCGCTCTCGGGAAGTTCCTCGTCGAAGCAGCGCTGGTAGAATTCCGCCACGGTCTGGCGCTCCAATTCGTCGCACTTGTTGAGGAAGGTGAGCCGGAACGCATAGCCCACGTTGCGGAAGATGGTGGCGTTCTGCGCCCAGGATATCACGGTGCGGGGGCTCATCACGGTCGACAGCTCGCCATTCATGAAGGCGGTGCGCGACAGGTCCGCCACCGTAACCATGCGGCTGACGGTCTGGCGCCCCTCGGCGGTGTTGAAGATCGGGTTCTTGGCCAGCACGATCGCCGTCTCTGCGTCGTGGCTCAGGTAGTTGAGCGTGGCCACCAGGTTCCAGCGGTCCATCTGGCCCTGGTTGATCTGCTGCGTGCCGTGGTAAAGCCCCGTGGTGTCACCGAGGCCAACAGTGTTGGCCGTGGCGAACAGGCGGAAATACGGGTTGGGCGTGATCACCTCGTTCTGGTCGAGCAGCGTCAGCTTGCCATCCGCCTCCAGCACCCGCTGGATCACGAACATCACGTCCGCGCGCCCGGCGTCGTATTCGTCGAACACGATGGCCGTGGGGTTGCGCAGCGCCCAGGGCAGGATGCCCTCGTGAAACTCGGTCACCTGCACCCCGTCGCGCAGCTTGATCGCGTCCTTGCCGATGAGGTCGATCCGGCTGATATGGCTGTCGAGGTTGACCCGCACGCAGGGCCAGTTGAGCCGGGCCGCGACCTGCTCGATATGGGTCGATTTGCCGGTGCCGTGGTAGCCTTGGATCATCACCCGGCGATTGTGCGAGAACCCCGCGAGGATCGCCAGCGTCGTATCGGGATCGAATTTGTAGGTCGAATCGAACTCCGGCACCCGTTCGCTGCGCTGGGCAAAGCCCTTCACGATCATGTCTGTGTCGATGCCGAAAACCTCGCGCACGGCGATTTCCTCGGTCGGTTTCGCGTTGATGTCAATCGTGCCGTCAGCCAATTCGCCGGTCCTTCGATAGGGTCGCTGTTTCGTTGGAGTCGTGGTGCAACATATCGCGTGGAAGGGCAAGGGGAAGGGGCAAGATCGGGTTGGCCTCATGGTTCGTCCGCACTGGTCATACCGGCCTGTCGTGCTAGGATGGGGTGCGAACGGGACAGTGGCGAGCATATGGCGACGCGCGACGACATAGAACGGTATATCCTGCGCGCCGCGCAAGGGGACCGGGCGGCGTTCAAGGCACTCTATGACGCCACGTCGGCGAAACTCCTGGGCGTTGCCCTGCGTGTGTTGAATGACCGCGCGGAGGCCGAGGATGTGTTGCAGGAAATCTACGTCAAGATCTGGCACAATGCCGCGCGTTACAATGTCAACGGGCTGAGCCCCATGACCTGGCTGATAACGATCGCGCGCAACAGCGCCGTCGACCGCCTGCGCAAGCTGCGCCGGGCCGGGACGACCGACGTGCTCGAAGACCGGATCGCCGACACCGGGGCAGGGCCCGAGACGCAGGCCATCGCCGCCTCCGAGCGGCGGCGGCTCGACGCGTGCATGGAGGAGTTGGCCGCGCCGCGTGCCGAGGCCGTGCGCCGTGCCTATCTCGACGGCGAGACCTATGCCGATCTCGCGGCGCGGTTCGACGTGCCGCTCAACACGATGCGAACATGGCTGCGCCGCAGCCTCTTGAAGCTGAAGGAGTGTCTGTCGCGATGAGCGATCAGGACCAGCCAGACCGGGACGAGGACCACATCCTCGCGGGCGAATACGCGCTCGGCCTGCTTTCGGCAGAGGAGGCGGCGGCGTTCGAGGCGCGCATGGTGCGCGACCCGGACCTGCGCGCCGCCTACGCGCAATGGGCCACGGATTTCGCCGACATGACCGACGAGATCGCGCCGCAGACCCCGCCCGCCCATGTCTGGCAGCGGATCGAGGCGGGGCTGTTCCCTCACGCCCGGCCCCGCGCCGGCTGGATGCGGCGGCTGGCGCTCTGGGGCGGCGGCCTTGCGGCCGCGGCGGTGCTGGTCCTGGCGCTCGTTACCGGCGGCGACTGGGGTGCGCCGCCGCAAGCGCCCGCCGAGGCGCTCTACCGCGCCGAGGTGGCCGCGGAGGATCGCAGCCTGGTGGTCGATGCCGTCTATGACGCCGCGACCGGCACCCTTTTGATCGACCGTGCGGCGGGTGCGCCAGCGCCGGGCCGCGCGCTGGAACTGTGGCTCATTGCCGGAGAGGCGGCGCCGGTCTCGCTCGGGGTTCTGCCCGAGGACCGGCGCGGGTCGATCCCGGTGCCCGACGCCCTGCGCCCGCGCCTGCCCGGTGCCGTCCTCGCGGTGTCAGACGAGCCCCCGGGCGGATCGCCCACCGGCACACCCACAGGCGACGTTCTGGCCACCGGCGCGGTGCGCGACACCTAGACCGGCTGCTGAAAAACGCTTTCACCGCCGTCGGCCAAGCCCCCGCCCGGCCCTGTCGCGTACAAATCGCGGGAGGCAGGTGCCACCCCCCTAGGCAAACGCTCGTACAGCTCCTATATTCAGGGTGTTCCCGGCAACGGGGACTATGGACATAAACGCGCTCGTAATAAGCGGATCGGACCCGGGGGCGGTACCCGGCGGCTCCACCAATAATCCTTCATTTGGGGATCATGGGGCCGAAACAGGATCGACGAACGTCTAAAGGGGTTATGCTTTGTCCCGGTGAGGTACCACCGTTATCGGTCCGAAACGTACAGTTGCAAATGACAACCGTGCTCCGGTGGCCGTTGCTGCGTAAGCAGTAACCAAACCGAAACTTAAGCCCTTGCCTCTAGCAAGGTAAGGCGGGGTTCGCAGGCACCTGGCAACAGAAGCCTGCACTCTAATTCCTGTCCGGTAAGTGCCTGTATTGTCTTCATTTCTGCTTTCCACTTTTCCAACGTTTTACAATTGTGTCGTCGGTTTGTTCGCGTAACCCTCTCAAAACAGCCTGCCCACTGGCCTTGCGGTCAGCATGGCGGCAGTAGTGCTCGACCATCTCGACAGACATCCCCACCATGTCTGAGATCAGCATGGCGGTGTATCCCTCGCCCCTCAGACGAATGACCGCATTGGCCCTCAGCCCGTGCGGCACAGCCCCCTCTAGGATCGGATGCTTCTTTCGCTCGCGATCGAACGCCTTCCACATCTGATTCGTGCTGAACGGCTTGCCTATGCTCTTGCCATGCTCCTGCAAAAGATATGGGCCTGGACGGCGCTCCCATGTCGCCATTTCGGCTTCAAGCTCGGGGAAGATCGGGCACCACGGCTTCACGCCCGTTTTCTTCTGAGAAAGGCTGAAACCGCCTTCATCCTCATCGTTAGGATTGAGGCGCACAACGTCACTGATCCGCTGGCCGGTGTAGCGGCTCAGGAAGTAGAAGCGCCGCACCATGCCCGTGAAATGCTTTTCCGCGTAGTCGAGTTGCTCTTGCGTCCAAGGGCGGTGTCCTTCGCCCTTAGCGAACCGCTCGACTCCTTGAGTAGGATCATGGGATAGCCGGTCAGCCGGCCCGGTTGCCCAGGCCACCAGGGCCCTGAGCGCGTCCAAGACATTATTTGCCGCGCCGGGCTTTTCGGCCCCGATCTTGCGAACGAGCGCGTCCACATGGCGTGGGCGCAGTTCTCTTGCGGGCAGATCGCCCCAAGCTTTGCGGGCGGGTTGCAGGTTACGCCGATAATGCGCCTGCGTGCCCCTGCTGATTTTCCTTTGACGTGTTTCCCAAGATACCTCGAAAGCGTCAATGAGGGCGCCGATGGTATCGGTCGGGGTCGGCCCAAACGTGCCCTGTGCCTGCCTCACCGCCTGCCAAAACTCGGGTGTCTGCGGATCGTCGGGCAGACGGATGCGTTCGCCAGCGTGCGGAGTACCCCTGCCTTCCTGATAGTAGAAGTACTCACGTCCTCGGGACACGACGCGGTGCACATGGCGCGGCAGAGATACCTTAGACATCGTTCAGCCTCGCCATGAATTGGTCAGTATCGCTATCCATCTGAGGCCTCAGGGACGCGATTACATCTTCCCAGCACCAGCGAACAGACCCGCCGCGCCTGATCGGCTTTGGCAGGAAGCCACGCCGGACCCACTCGTCAACCGTGCTCTCGCTGATATCCAACTCCGCCGCCAAAGTTGCCTTTGACGGGAAGGCTGGGGGGCGATTGCCAGTGAGCGGGGCAGGGCGGTTAGCCATCGTCGGCACTTGTCGAAGCAGGAGAATTTTCCACCCTTTCACGGGCGCGATTAAATAAAATACGAACGCTGATCGAGAGAGTCGTTCGCGCGCCAATTATCACTGAAGGCTCAGAATCAAGCTCCCAACGCCAAGGAAAACTATTGATGTCCGTTCCAAGGAAGCAGTCATGTATCCCTAATGCAGCGCCCTCGAAAAAACATGCGGCGTGCGCCCTATCCAATTGCTCTTGAGTCCAACGCCGATCCGAAGCAGCGAGCTCATCAAAATCAACCGGACACCCAAGACGACTGAACAATTCACGCGAACGATCCAAAAGCTCTCTCTGCCGGACCTCGGGCGCCCCGATATCTCTTAACTTTTTAAAAAGCTCCAAAATTCTATGAGCGTGCATTTCATCAAGAGACGAAGGCTTTTCGGAATCGGGCCAAGTAACGATACTCCGCAGATGGTCAATCGACCCTTTCAGGGTCTTCGCATCCCTGCAGAATTGCAGCATCTCACCCGCAATAACCGCCAAGCGCATTTCAAATTCTGAGTAATGCTTTCTGTGGCCGCCGACATCTGGCGCAACGACACCTAAGCGCACAAGGTAATCAAGCTGTACAGGCGTTATGCCTGCCATCTTGGCCATCTGTGTGCGATAGAGAGGCTTTGGGGCTTTGCTCATGTCAGCACGTTATCAGAAAATTTCTAATTCGCAACCCCTATCAGATCAAATCTGACTAAGGGCCGGGCGGGGCGCGCCCCGCCCTTGTCGATCTGGTGAAGGCGTCAGGCGCGACCGGCGCGTTCGGCCTCCTCTATCGCCGCGTTCAGTTCCCAAGCCTTTTGAATGGCTACCTCGATCAAGGGCATCATCGCATTGCGAGCGCGCCTTGCTTCGGGGCAATCGCGCCCACCTTGCGCAGCGGTGTATAGTACGTCCATGCCCTCAACCATGCCGGCAAGTGAAATTGCATCGACCGAAATGTCGGAAAGCGTTTTACCGGCCATCAGGAGAGCCCTCCGAGCTCACCGCGCGCGCGGGCAATGTCTTCAGGCGTCATGTCGGGACAGATGCCGCCCACACCCACCCATTCGAGCTCGTGAGCTCGATCAGCCTGGTTCAGCTTGTCCCGCAAGAGGTCGATCAGAACATGCAAACTCTCGCTGCTGGGCGTTGAATTACTCGATACATCTTCAGCGATCCTTTCAACAGCGTTCAGCGTTGCGCGCGCCTGGAATAGAAGGTGGGCGGTTTTCTCGTGATTCTCCCGAACATGGGTCGGCACCTGTGGCATTGTCTTTTCTCCTATCTTTGGGTAATGATCCGTATGGATCAATATGCACATTGATCCTTTGGGATCAAGAGGGGTCATGACTGGAAATCAGCTGCGCGCGGCGCGATCTCTTCTCGGATGGTCACAGGCTCAGGTCGCGAATGCTTCCGGGTTATCTGTCCCGACGGTTAAGAGGGCTGAAGGTGCGGGCACATTGTCTGCATCGGATAGCGCAAAGGCCGCGATCCGCGCCGCCCTTGAGGGGGCTGGGATCGAGTTCATTGCCGAGAATGGCGGGGGCGCAGGAGTACGCCTAAAAAAGGAGGGGAGCAATGTTTGAAGTTGGAAAATCATACGAAATCTGCGAATTAATCCTTTCTGATCAAGGATATGATCGGGATCGCATTACTGAAACGGTTGTGGCAGTCGATGGCAACCTGGTTGAATTCCAGAGCGGCAAGATTCTGAACCTTTCGTCCCCTCTCTTTCACAGCGCCATGAAGCCGCTTCATGAACGTGTGAACGAAAGGTTGGACAGCTCATAGAATCGCGCGCCGCGCCCGGCAGGCTGTCGGGCCGCGCGCTGTCGCGGTTTACCCACTCACGACTTACGGGGTTGCATAGGGCCGGTATGCAAGGCCCAGGGCGCAACCTGCCCTATTCGGTTTGCTCGCGCACCAAGTCAGCCCATTACCGCGTCGAACAGCGCCGGTGATAGCGCGTGCCGGGATCCACGTTGGATCGTCTTCACCCCGTCGGGGTGATTGTCCGCCTTGCTACGCGAGTAGTGCTCAAGCAACGCCCCATCCATCGCCTCGATAATTTGCACATGGCGTCGGGCCAGTGGGGTTCGGGTGAGGCGGCACCATGCCTCGATCTCCGAGAAGCTGATCGGGGTCGGGCCGAAGCTGTTCCAAGTCCGGGCGCGGGACAGATCGGCGAAGGCCCGCCACAGGATAGCACTGCCGGCCGGAAGGCGCGGCTCCTTACCCTGCAGCTTGCTGGCAACGGCCTCGCATAGCTGCGTTGTGTAGAGCTCATCCCTCATCTTCGGTCAGGTGCGCTGGAAGGATCACTCCGCGGGTCGGGTCTATCGGCTCACCGATCACATCTTCGGGCCATCGGTGAGTTATCCAGGTGCGGCAGTGGCCTTGGTTCACCAAGGCGAGCTGAACGAAACCGCCCGCATTATACGGATAATCCGCTTCGTCTTGAAAAATCTTCCCGCTGGACTGGCGCCCCGCGCAAACAATGCGAGTCAGAGTAGCGCCCTCGTCTTCGCCGTCACGTTCCTGGTCCAACCCGCAGGATTCCCATGCCTCGGGGTGCGGCGCGGAGCTTGTCCATGTGCCGTAAGGCTGCATTTCGTGTGCCACCCAGGGCTCCAAAGTGACGGTCTCCCCGGTTTCGGCATTCTGGCTTCCCTTCGGATAGGTTAAAACGCGGTATGCCTTGAACTCTTGCGCGCGGCTCGACCACCCAGCCGCGACGACGTTGCTGCGAATGTCATCGCACATAAGGCGTCCGCTCTCGATCATCTGGTTTTGAGCATACCGGACCATTCCGGGAAGGAACTCGACCAGGTGATCGAACTCTTGGACAGATTCCGGCATAAACAGGTCTATCATCGTATCAAGCTTGCCCATGCCGGTGACACCGATTGCGCAGCTAAGCGAAGGGTAGATTTTTATCTTTTCGAGATACTGGTGAACGGCACCTGTCCTCGGGTCGGTAGACACACCATCAGCCGCCAGCAACGCGAATTCTTGGGGCCTTACCGCCACTGTAAGAACGCTCATCAGATTTCCTTTCCATGATCGTCTCCGGGCCAGCTTCACATTGCGGTGCTGGCCCCACCAGCCCGCCGTTTGCGAAACCTTTCGCCGCGCTATGCATCGCCTGCAGTCTACCGACTCCAATGGCCTGCGTCGCCTTCTTGCTGAATACGAACTCACCGGCGTGCACCACCCCGGCGGGCTGATCCTTGTCGCCCGGGCCAGTGAATCCGCCTTCTGAGAACCCAAGAAGCCCGCCGATGACCTTGCCGATCCCGCCAGCCTTGGAAAGGCCAGTGATCGCAGCCTCGAGCTGCACCTGCGCAATTCGCTGCAGCAGCTGCCCCATCGCGTCTTTCGCGTCGGAAGCCCCGTTCAGAATGCCGCCGAACATCTGAGACAGTGCCGCCGCGCCACGCTCGGATGCGATCTCCGTCTCGCGCATCCGGTCAGCGGCCGCGCTCGCCTGGTCAGCGGATCGGGTGTAGGCGTCGGCAAGGCTGTCCACCGCCGCTTCCAGTTCCGGCGTGATCTCCAGCCCGGCCCGCTGCGCGGCGTTCAACAGCCGGGCGCGCTGCATCGCGAAGTCGATTGCGCTGCCATACTCCCGGCCCGAGTTCGCCGCCAGGACAAGCGCCGCCGCCTCGGCCTCCAGTTCCGCCGTGCGCTCGCGGATCGCCTCCACGGCGCGGCTGAAATCGTCTGTGCGGGCAACACCACCGCCACTACTCCCGCCGCGCATCTCCGCTCGCCGCGCGACATTTAGCCGGGCCTGCGCGTTGATCTGGTCTTCGGTGAGTTGAACATCCTCGTTCGCGGCCTCACGGCGCAGGCGCGCGGCCTCCTGCTCGACGGCGATCTGTTCGACGGTCAGGTTGCGGCGTCGCTCCTGTTCTTCGATGAACGCCTGCGCGGCTTCCCGCTCGGCCTGCGCCCGCGCTGCACCTTGGGCGCGGCGCTCGTTCTCGATATCCTGGGGTCGTCGTTCGGGCGTCTCGCTCGCCTCGTTCTTCACGTCCCGCACGCGTGCGACCAGCAACTCCACCAGAGAAATCAGCCCGCCGAACTGCGATTTGATCCCGTCCAGGCTAGATCTGTCCAGCCCGTCGATCCCCTCGACCGCCTCATCTGCGCGGCGATCAAGATCGACAAGGCGCTGCGAAAAGTCAGCGGCGGAAATCTCGCCGTTCTTGAACTCCGAGGATGCGCTGGCAATGTCGATTGCGATTTGCCGCATTTCTGCCGCCGCCTCGGTCTCGCCCGTGGCGCGCAGTTGGCGCAACAGGTTGCTGAAAGCCTCCAGCGCGCCGCGTGTCTGGCCCTCGATGCCATCGACCGCACCGGACAGATCGCGCAGTTCGCGAAGCGACTCGCCGATCAGTGACAGGTTCCCGCTCAACCGGTTGAACAGGTCATCGCCCAGCAGCCCCCGCGCGGCCTCATCACTGCCGAAGATATCCGACAGGTCGCTGCGCTGATCCATCAGGTCGCGAGCCGCGTCGAGCACTGGTTCGAACGCATCCGCTGAATCGACCGCGATCCGTTTCAACCCGGCGGACAGGGTGCGGGTCAGATCGTCGAACCGGTCGTCGAGTTCCTCGGCGCGGTCGATCAGGTCACGGTCGATCACCTGCCCGGCGTCTTCGGCGGCGCGAACCATGCGGTCGATCTCATCCGCCCCGCGCGCCAGGGTAGAGGCGAGCCTGCGGCCCGTGTCGCCGAACGCGGCCTGGGCGATAGCGGCCCGCTCCTGATCCGAACTGGCGCGGCGGATCACGTCGGCCACGTCGCGCAGAAGTTCCTCCTGTGTGCGCAACTCGCCGTTGGCGTCGTGAAGCTGAATGCCGTATCTCTCGACGAACCGGTTCAACTCGCCGGTTTCGTTCGCCGCCTCACCAACTCGGCGGTTGAACCTCTCCAGCGATGCCGTCACCTCCTGTTGGCTGACATTGGCAGAGCGGGCAAAGCCGCGCTGGACGGCCTGCAGGAACTCCACATCGACGCTCACGTCGCGCGCGGATTTGCCCAGGGCTGACAGTTCCGAGACCGCGCTGCGCACCCCCGAGGAAAAGCCCGCGAAGCCCGCCGTGGCCAGCAGCGGCGTGAAAAGCCGCATGGCGCGGCTGACCGTGCCAATTGCAGTTGAGGTGCTAGCCATCGCCAGATTGATCCGGCCCGATGCACGGGACATGTCGCGTTCCATGCGGCGGGTTGCGCTGCGCGAGTCCCGCTGCAGCTTGTTGTAGGTCCGCGTCCCGCGACGCTCGGCCTGTTTCATCTTCTTCTCAAAATCTGAAATCCGCCCCTCAAGCTGAACGAAAAGGCGCTCGGTATCGTCTGCCATTGCGGCCTCCTATGCCAGGAACATGTCGTCTTCGAACCAAGGTGCCTCAGTTATGAATTGCGTCTCGCCAGCAGCGGCACGGGCCACGGCCATCGCAGTTGCGACAGCGCCGTCGATCTTGTTGCCGCTCTTGCCCTTGTGAAATGACCGGTTGCCGGCCGGATCGACGTGAAGCTGGATATTCTCGAAGTTCCAGCGCAGCACCGGGTGGCCACCGTGTTTGAACCGCCCGCCAAGGATCGCGCGTTCCAGTTCCTTCACGGCAGGGGCCATCGTCACCCAGCCCTGCCGAAACTCTGTCACCGGGATTCCGTCCTGATCCAGATCGGCCATCATCGTGCGGCCATAGGTCGGATCGAACGCGACTTCGCGCACGTTGAAGCGGGCGCAGAGTTCGCGGATATGGGCCTCGACCGCGCGCAGATCGACCGTGTTGCCAGGCGTCGGGATGATATGGCCCTGTTCGGCCCATGCCACATAGTTGACGCCGTGACGGCCGCCACGGTCGCGAAGGTTGTCCTCGGGGCAGAAAAACCAAGGATGAACCTGATAGCCGTCATCGCCGTCCCTCCAGGCCGCGACCACGCACGTCAGGTCTTCGTTCTTCGACAGGTCAACGCCCAGCCATGCCGGGGCCTGCACCATGTCGAGCTCCTCGAGGTCGACCGGGTGATCGCCCTGGTCATAGGTGTGCATCTCGACGAACGGGCTCGTCGATTGGTCCAGCCATCGGTTGAGATTGTATTGCAGGAACGAGTCGAGCTCGAATGGGCTGTGCCGCGCCTTGCGCGCCTTGTCTCGAAAGCCCGCAATGTCGGGATAGCCGAACTCAAGCCCCGGATTGGTGGCGAACCAAACCGACTCGTCCTGATAATCGTCTTCGGGCTCAGCCATGAAGATCACGGGCAGGGTGGCCGGATCGTCGATCTCGCCCTTCTGCACCTTCATCGCGTAATCCACGGTTTGCCAGGCGAGGTTTTCCTGCCCGCGCCCCGACGTACTGGCCACGATCATCAGCGTGCCGGGCACCTTCACCAGCGCGGAGTCGAGCGCCTCCCATTGGCGCTGCCCCGCCGCGCCGTGCCATGCGTGCAGCTCGTCCGCGATCACGACGTTCGGGGTCTTGCCGTGTTGAACCTTGCCGTCGCTCGCCACGGCAATGTAGCGGGACCTGTGAGCGGGAAATCGGATGGTGCTCGTGTACTCGCGAACCTGCATGTGCTTCATCAGGCGCTTGTCATTCTCGATAATGAGCGCGGTTTCGTTGAAGAGCTCCATCGCCTGTTCACGTGCGGCCGCGGCGCTGACGATCAGGTTGCCGGGCTGGCGCTCAGGGCCGATCAGGTGCAACAGATTGATCGCGGCCGCCAGGCTGGTCTTGCGGTTACCCCTGGGCAGCAGCAGCACGACACGCCGCACGACACGGCTCCCATCTTCATGACGCGGACCATATATCCGCCGGATGACCTGCTCTTGCCACGGATCCAGCTTGAAAGGGTGCCCTAGTTCCGGATTCTTGGGGTGCTTCAAGCGCCGCAGCCATTGAACAGCCCGCTCCCCCCGCTGCAGCGGGTCATCGACAGCCTCAGGGCTGTTTATCCAGGCCGGAGTCATAACCATGAGGTTTGCAACAAGTCGTCTTCGGGATCATCGTCTTCCCTGATGCTCGGCCTGGAACGGCTGACCGGCGTAAGACCGAGCTCTGCGGCAAGCTGTCTTGCCGTCTGCATGGCGTCCTTCAGAACGAGCGAAGCTGGATTGCGTCGCAAGTTTCCATGAAGGTCCTCATAGACGTGGCCGCGCTCTTGCAAAACACTATCGGCCTCGCGTGCAGTGCTTATGGCCATGCAGTAATTCTCGACGCTGCCCATGTCCGCTTCGGTCAGAATTCGCCTCTCCACGAGTAGCGGCATAATCCGGTGCCATTCAGCTTTTGCCTGAGCCGTCATCCAGTCAGGCGCCGAAGAGACCTCTTCGACCGTGTTGTCGTCTGGCTTCAGTTGCGGCTTTCTTCCCTTCACGGCTCAGCCCTCACGGTTGCGGTGCGGATTTCCAGATGCCGCCGCATCGGATCCGATACGATCTCGCGGATGTTATGCACGACGCCATCGAACAGGACGCGCTCGGCGTTGGTAATGCCCTCAACAAAGCGCGTGCGGAACACCACGGTGTCTTCGTCGCTCGCCCCTTGGTTCCTCATGAATTCCTCGGTCGATTGCTGCACGAGCTCCGCGCGCAGAAATGCGAGGGTCTGCCACGACGCCAGAGGCGTGCCGAGCTCATCGACCGTCGTCGTCGCCTTCTGGATTTCGATATGATAGCGCAGCTTTCCCGACCTCATGGCCCATACTCCAGAACAAGGGCTTCGACCGTCACGATCCCATGAGACGTTGCGCCGTCCGGGTCGCGCACGGCGCGGGCAGAGGCGATTTTCAGATCGGCCAGGTGAAAGGCCGGCCCGAGTGTCGGGCGCTCATGCAGGGCCGCGCGGATCGCGCCGTTGATCGCGGTCGCACCGGCAAGGCTCGCCTCCTGTTTCCAGACATGGATCGTGTGGAAAATGCGGGTGCGCTTGCGGGACAGGCTATCGCCCTCATCAACCTCCTGGGCCTCTCCGAGGATGATTGATGGGCTTGGTGCGGGCCGCTGATTACGATCAAGGATCGCGGTCGCTGGCACAAGGTCGGTCACGGCAGGTGTCGCCACCAGCCGCGCGCGGATCGCCTTTTGCAGTGCCAGTGCTGCGCTCACTTGTTCCATTCCTCCTTGATCGCCTTCGTCATGGCGCGCTTGATCCTGGTCTCAGACCGTTTTCGCAGCACCCTGAACGCGGGCCAGAAGAAAGGTTGCGCCGGGGCCTTTCGCGTTCCGAACTCGACAAGGTGGGCATAACGAACATCGCCGTTTCCTGCGGTCACCGCCGCTGCGCCCTCGGGCACGGTTCGCGTGCCGCCTGGGTGACTGTGCGCGGGGGTGTTCTTCGGCCCGACCGTCACTGCGATGCTGCCCACCAGATCGCCGGTATCCTCGGGGGCGAGCGTCTCGGCCATCCGCGCGATTTCATCCGCCCCCTTCTCGGTCGCGGACGCCAAAGCCCTGCGCGCCGAAATCGGCATGGCTCGCATCTTGCGTTGAAAGCCCTTGATCCCCGTCACTAGAAACTCCAATCGCGATACTCGGCCACGATCTCAGGCAGGCTATGAGGCGGGGTGGTGACGCCTTGCCCGACGATCCCCGCTTCACGCTGTTCGAACCACCACGCGGCCAACTGCAGCACCGCCTCTTTCAGCGGCGCGGGGATAGGCTCCTGGTCAACGCCGCCGAACTGTTCCTCGATCTTGAACCCCAGCAGCCGCTCGACATGGGCCTGCGCCGCCTCGATCTTCTGGCTCAGGGTCACGGCGTGGCCCTGCACGCCCTCAAGGCCCAACTGGGCCTCAAGATCGGATAGCTGCACGATAGCCATGGATTACGGTCCCGCCGCCGCGTCAACGCGCACGACGTTGCTGTTCACCCAAAGGCTGGCGTTCAGCTTCATCACGTTGTCGGCGGTATCGAGCGCCTCGGATGCGCTGCCCACGGCGGCGACGAACAGGCGTTCGCTCGGGGTGCCACCCTCGGGGGCGTCGTTGAACTCGACCTTGAACGCATAGTTGAAGATCGTCTTCTCGGCGGCGATCAAGGCGATCTGACCGGCGTCGGCATAGTCGATCCCCATGACCACTTCCATGCTGCCCGCGTTCCGGCTTCCCTTGAGCCGCCGGGTGCGGGAATCCCCAATAGAGGTGAAAGAGATTTCCTCGGACGTGTCGCCGAAAGAGCCAAGGCTTTCGAGTTCCTTGATCTCGGTCCACGTCTCGGTGGAGAAATCGCTTTCTACAAAATCGGTCGATTGGGTGTCTTTCACGCCGCCGATGAACAGCTTAGCGCCTGCGGTTGCAAAGATCATGGCTGATCCTCCTTAGTGATGAGTGCGGCGCTCAAGCCGCTGTTTGGTTCGGTTGTGGCAAGGCCCGCAAAGGGGTTGCCAGTTCTCACGATCCCAGAACAAAGCCGTGTCGCCTTTGTGCGGGGTCTTGTGATCGACGACGGTTGCCCTTGCACCGCACATGACGCAGAGCGGATGCCTGCGAAGGAACGCCGCGCGGGCCTTTTCCCATGTGCCGGAGTATCCGCGCTGCGAACTGTTCGGGCGGGTGCGGTCGAACCGGGCCTTGCGCTCCGCGTCGCGCTTGCGCTCGCACGGGCACCGGGCACCGCTGGCCACGCGGTGACCGCACGCGCAGAGCCTCGGGGGCTTGCGGGGCATGTGTCACCTCCTATGGTGGCCAGCGGCGTCATCAGGCTGCAACCGGCATGTCGGCGGGGTGGCCCTTGATGACCGTAGCCCCCAGCGCAATTGACGTGCCCGAGGCGCGGGTCAGAACAAGGCGGATGTATCGCTTCATTCCGATGTATCCCTGCCGATAGGTGCTGTCCGCTTCGAGCGTCGCGGGGAACTCGCCGATCAGCTTGGCCGCTGGCACGTCCTCGAAATCACCGCCCGTGGTCGTGTCGCTGTGCTGAACCTTGACGGAGAAGTCGCCAGCGCCAGCAATCGCGCCGGTGTTGATGACCACGGTCGCAGATTCGAAACCGCGCAGATCGACAGGATCGCCCGTTTCGGACGCGCTGCTCTTGACCGCCGGGGCAAGGCCCTGCTCAATCCCGATGTTGTTGGTAAGGTCGCGTTTCATGTCTCAATCCTCATTCTGTGGCGATTAGCTGGTCGCGGTTTTCAGCTTGCGGAAGCGGGCGGCCTGCAGCACGCGGCCCCCGACACGGCGGGTTGCGTGAATGCGTGTCATGCCCTTGGTGGCCAGAATGTAAGGGTTCACCAGGATGGACAGGGCCAGCCGGTCAACAATGCGGTAGGCGCTGAAATCGCCGAAGATGATCGGGAAATTCCCATCGCCGATATCGGGCATGTCCACCGCTTCAACCACGGGATATCCGAGGATGCGTTCCGGTTCGCCCGCCTGGAACGACGCCTGCCAGAGGAACCGGCCATCGCCATCCTTCAGCTTGCGAACTTCGCCCAGCGTCTTGCCGTTCATCATCCAGGCACCACGGCGGCGATAGGCGGCGGGCAGACCGTAGACCATATCGACCATCTTGTCGGGGCTAAGGTTTGTCGCGTGCCCGTTGACTACGTGGTCAATGTCCGGGTTGGTCATCAGCCCTTCGGGCTGACCGACGCCGGTGCCGTTGACGAAGCCGACAGCTTCCTTCTGGCCAAAGTCCTCGGCGAGTGCCAGGCGAACCTCTGCATCGGCGGTGCCGCCGCTATCGGCCAGTAGTTCGTTGGAAATATCGACGAAGGTCATCAGCTTGCGTGAGGGCACCTCAAGCTGACCGAAGGTCATGCTCGATTCCTGCGCCTCGTCCGCCTCGCCTTCCCACTGCGCATTCGTGATGCCGGTGCGCTTGGGATATTTCACAGACGGCGAGGTGATCGCGCGCACGCTGGCGAACTGCCGAAGGGGCGAGAACTCCACCAGGTCGCGGATGAATTCCTGCGACATTTCGGCGGGTGCCAGATAGCCGCCCTGTTCGTCGTTACTGACGATCAGGTTCTTCAACTCATCGGCGGGGGCTTGCTGCCCATACCGCAGATATGCGGTGAACGCCTTGCGTTCCTCGGTCGGCTCATCCTTGGGGCGGGTCTCGGTATCGCTGGGGCGGTTGGCCTTGGCCTCCAGCTTGTCGAGCCGCGCCGCGATCTTGGGCAGGCTTTCCAGCGCACCTTCGATCTCGCCCATTTTCTTCTCGATCTCGGCAGTGTCCTGCTCAAGGGTTTCAGTTTCTTCGCTCATGTCATTCTCCAGTGTTTGAGATTTCGCGGAAGTGATGCGCGCGCCGGGATGCGCAGGAACGGCCACGACGCTGATCTCCAGCACGTCGGCCTTGGTGATCTGCCGCCCCCGGCGCTGGGGTGTTGCGGCTTTCGTGATGAACCCGATGGAAAGACCGGTGACAGCCTTGGACGTGACCATTGCCCGGACCTCGCGGGCGCGGGCCACGTCGTCGATCAGCAGCCGCCCCTTGACGGTCAGCCCGTCATCGGTCTCGGCGATCTGATCCCAAACCCCGACCACCTGCCCCTGGTCGTGCCCGAACAGCATGGGAAGGGTTTCGGGGGTGTTCAGCGCACCCTTGGTGATCACGTCGCCAGTGCGATCCGGCGTCGCATAAGGCCATGCCACGCCCTCGATTGTGCCATCCTCGGACGCGGTGAGCTGCGCCTTGACCTCGATACGATCCGTCATGCCAGCGGCCTCCTGTGCGAAGCGAACCCGTCAACCTGCGTCTCGATCCACTTGGCCGCGCGCAGCACGCGGATCACGTTCGCGGTGTTGAATGGAATGGCCGCGCCGTCCTGTTCGATCTCCCAATCGAGCACGCACGCCGCCAGCGCCGCGATCCGGGCCTTCTCGCGCTGTTCGGCAGTCACGCGGCCATCAATATCGGCGATCTCGGCAAGCTCGTCGGCAAGGCGCAGTTCGGCCTTGCGCTGCGTCGCGCTATCCGGCCCCGCGACGTTGAAGCGGATGCCGGTCGGCTCGCCGTGCACCGGGTCCAGCAGGTCGAACCATTGGCCCTTTTCCTGATCGGCCACGTTCGCGGTGATCGTGTCAAAGTCCATCATCGGCACCCCCTGTTCGCTCTGGTTGATTTCCGCCCGTGTTCGGGTTGGCAAAAACCTCACCACCATCGCGCGGGGGAAGGTCGAGCCATGCGCGGCCCTCGTTCGGGTTCAGGACGCGGCTTGCGATCAGGCTGTTGATCGCCGTGGCGCGGGTTGTCAGGTCGGCACGGGTCAGGTCGTCGCGGTCGAAATGCACGCGCGTGAACGGGCGCTCCTCGGGTTCGAACAGCGATTGCCGCAACGCCCCCTCCAGCGCGACCAGCCAAGGCTCCAGCGTGTAGGTGAGGAATTCCTTGCCCAGCAGCTCCGTGTTGCTCCAGGTCATGCGGTCCATGTCGAACAGCATGGAAGGCGGAACGCGGAACGCGCGCGCGATCTCCGTGATCGCGAACTTGCGGTTTTCGAGGAACTGCGCGTCGGTTGATGTAAGCTGAAAGGGCGTAAACTCGGCACCGTCGTAAAGGATTGCCGTGCGCCCGCCGGGATCCTCGCCCTCGTGAGTTGACCGCCAAGCGGCGCGCATCTTCTTGACCGCTTCCTCGCCCATTCCCTTCGGAAACGACAGCGCGCCAGACGGCTTTGCCCCGCGACCGAACAGCCGCGCGGCGTGCCGTTCCATCACGATTGCAAGCCCGATTGCCTCACGCGCCAGCGACAGCGGACTGCGCGAGAAGGGGCTGCGAAGGTGGATCACGTCAGACGCCGCAAGCGGGCGTCCCTGCAGGCGATAGGACGGCTCGCGGGTGAGAGTGTCATACTCGACCGTGATGCTGCCACGGGTGTAGTGAATGATCTCGACCGGGCGTCCGTTCACCCGGTTGATCCAGGCAAGCCCGCCCTGATCCAGTGTCAGACCGTCGATCACCAAGTCGCGCATCAACTGCGGTGCGGTCGTGTAATCGTTCGCCTCGGTTGTCAGCAGCGGCAAGGCCGGATGCGAGGTGTCGATTGTTTCGGTGCCGTCAGGGTTGATCGTCTTGATCTGCGGCGTCAGCGTCATCGCCGCTTCGGAAATCACCCGGATCGCGCTTGACACGGCGGGCACGCGGAGCGCCGTGACGGGGCTGACACTCACGCCCGCCTGCGTTGGCGTGCTGCCGAACATTTCCAGCAACCAGCTTTCCGGGTCGGAAAGGGTGCTCTTTTGCTCGACCTCGACGGTCTTGGTTTTGTTAAACGGCCACATGCCATCAGACTGGCCTCTATTTGCAGCACCCGGAAGATAGCGTGACGCGGTATAACATTGGTTTTCATGGGTTTTCGTAAGCCCCAAACACCATTTTCGGCAAATGTTGCGCGAGCCTCCGCGCGCCGGTCCCCAGTAAGGGCGGAAAGTTCAGGACCACCCCCCCCGGCAACATTCAACACGCGACCCGCCAGATCGTACGCATCGCGCAACTCATTTACTTCTCAACCAATCCCGGAGCTCTGACCGAAAGGCGAAATAGCTTCGCCCATCAGGCCGATAGATCGGGGTCGACTCAATCTTTGCGAGCCTGCGCGCCTTGTCGACCGAAACGCCAAGAACAGCGGCGATGGTGGTGAGGCCCCAAAGTTTCTCCGAGCCTTCAACCAGGGCATCGAACCGACCTGGATTTAGGGGGGCGTTCTGCTTTCTCAAGATACTTCCTTTCTTCGCTTAGATTGCACGTTAGGCCAACGGCCTCTCCACAGGTCAGGGAAACCCCCTTTAGGGGGGTTCCCTGTCTGGACCGTTGGGGCCTTTGTTCGAGGTGATTTCCGATGATTTCATCGCAAAAATTTGCTCAGGCATACCGGGACCGTTCGCAGAATCTGCGTTGCTCGTGGGATCGCGTGGCCATCGCTTCCCGTGGCATGTTCGTTCCCTCGAAGGTCTCTGCACGAAGATCGTCCCAACGGCAGAGCATGTCTTGCGGTGGGCATACAGGTGGGCGGCGCGGGCCGCGCGACCGGGATATTCGTTTAAAGACCTAGACTTGCCTGATCCTTACCTCCCTTGGTTTTGACAATGCAGGACGTCACGGTGTCGCCGTCGCTATCCCGCCCCAGGTCGACTTGCTCCAGGGTGAACCTGTGCTCCCGGCCACCGGGCATGTCGCGCTGCTTGGTGGTGCGCGCCAGGCGAACGCCATCCTCGTCCTGGGTGAGCTCGATCTCGGTATCGACGGCCGCGCGCAGGCTGGAATGCCCGCGCGCGCCACGTGCTACATCTTTGCCGGAGTGGTGAATGAACATGATGTGCGCGCCGGTAGCATCTCGGATCATCTCCGCGCTTCGGATGAGTGAGTTGATATCGGATGCGGCATTCTCATCGGCCCCACCCATTGCCCGAGCCAGCGTATCAATCACGACGAGGGAAAATGGCACGCCCTGAGCCCGGGAAAGGTGGCTCAGCACCTCACAGATTGGGCTTGCATCGTGGTTGCGGCCTGCAAGGGTGATGGCACCCTTCATGACCATGAAACTGGCGTTCGCCGCGGAAAGTCGATTGTCGAACATGGCGCCGCCCTCGGCTGCGAGGTACAGCACATTACCAGGCCGGACTCGCGCCCCGTTCCAGGGCAGCCCCTGGTGAACGTGCTTGGCCAGGTCGATTACCCAGAATGTCTTGCCCACGTTTGCATCCCCGTAGACGCTGGAGATCGTGCCACGATCAATCCACCCCTTTATGCAGTAATCGCGCTCAATTACCGGCCGCACCTCATTGGCGAATTCGATGCGTGACAGGAACTTCTCAGCAATGGCCGAAAGGCGCTTTGGTTTGACCTCCAGCGGCTTCACCTCATCGAACGGATCTTTCATATCTGCCCGTCACGGCACCTGGCACCGATACGAGGCGTGTATGAAGAAGCCACTTTGCCGTGGCTGTCCCCGAAACGCTGTTGAGCGAGAATTAGCGCCGTCTCGTCAATCACCGCGCGCGCGAGGTCTGGCGGTATATCGTATGCGGTTTCCCCGAACCCAGCCTTGTATGTAATCATCATGCGACTCGCGGACATTTCCGAAAAGTCACCTCGCCAAACGATGTAGGGACGGTCACCGCCCCTAAAATCGAAATCCGAGTAACGCTCTCCGTCGAAACTCACGACTGGCACCTCATCTTGCGAAACAGGGCCTATCGGCAGAAGGGTGGTTGAGCTCAGTACGGGGTCGATAACCATGATCCTTATGAGTTGGCGCAACAAGGCAACCCGCGCAAAAGACTCGACCACTCTTGCCGCCTCATAAGCCGCCGCCTCCAATTCTGGCGGATGATCCAGCCGATAAGACATCACATTGGACTGCAGCTCACTAAGAACGAACGGCGCGTTTTCAGTTAAGGGTGCTCTGGTGATGGTCGATCTTGTTCTCATGCCGCGCGCTCCTGTTCAGCAAGGCGATAATGCGCTTTACAAGATGCCCGTTCGTTCTCAGCATGTTTGCAGATGTTCCGGCCATCGCTGAAAAACGCATGTCTCTGATCTTCCGCCAGAAACTCCGAATGAGGCGAAAGCCTGCACTTTCATTCAAATGTCGCTTGTCCCGATGCGCGTCGCGCGCCACAAGGACGCATGGGCGCGCCAACCTTTCCCGATCTGTTTCGCAGCTTCGCGCGGATCGGCCTGCTGAGTTTCGGCGGGCCGGCGGCGCAGATCTCGGTGATGCATGACGAGTTGGTGACGCGGCGCGGCTGGATGTCGGAAAACCAGTTTCTCGGCGCGCTGTCCTTTTGCATGCTGTTGCCGGGGCCCGAGGCGATGCAACTTGCCACCTATGCGGGCTGGCGACAGAGGGGCGTGCCGGGCGGGCTGATCGCCGGGCTGCTCTTCGTGCTGCCCGGCGCGGCGGTAATTCTTGGTCTCGGCTATGGCTATGCCATCTGGGGTGGCGTGCCGCTGGTGCAGGCGGCCTTCCTCGGCGTCAAGGCGGCGGTGGTGGCGATCGTGGTGCAGGCGCTCTTACGGATCGCGCGCAAGGCGCTGGCCACGCCCGGCCACTGGGTTGTGGCGGGGCTGGCATTCGTCGCGATGTTCACGCTTGGCGTGCCGTTCCCGGCGATCATCGCGGCGGCGGCGCTCTGGGGGTATTGGCAGAGCCGCAACACGCCGCCCGCGCCCGCGCCCGTGGGGACGGCGGTGCGGCCCGCAGACACGCTGTGCACGGCGCTCATATGGGGCGCGCTCTGGGCGGCGCCGGTGCTGGTGGCCTGGGGCGCGGGGGCTGCGTTCCTCATCGATCTGGCGCTGTTCTTCTCGAAACTGGCGGTGGTCACCTTCGGCGGGGCCTACGCGGTGCTGGCTTACATGGCCGACACGGTGGTGAGCGCCAAGGGCTGGATCACCGCCGCGCAGATGATCGACGCGCTTGGCCTCGCCGAGACCACGCCCGGCCCGCTGATCCTGGTGACCGAGTTCGTGGGCCTTCTGGCAGGCTGGCAGGCCGGGGGGGCAGGGCTCGCGCTGGTGGCCGCGCTGCTCACCCTGTGGGTGACCTTCGTGCCCTGTTTCCTGTGGATTTTCACCGGTGCGCCTTATGTCGAGGCGATCCTCGCGCGGCCCCGGCTCAAAGGGGCGCTGGCGGGAATATCGGCGGCCGTGGTTGGGGTGATCCTCAACCTGTCGCTGTGGTTCGCATTGCACGTGGTGTTCGGGAAATTGCGAGAGAGCCCGGTCGGTCCGGTGCCGGTCTGGGGGACCGTGTCCTGGACTGGCTTGGGGCTGACGGTACTGGCGGCGGTGCTGCTTCTGTGGGTGCGGGTGCCGATGGGCCGCGTCCTGGCGCTGATGGCGGCGCTCGCGGCGGCGGGACATGTTTTGATCTGAGGCTTGCTCGCAGGCTCTTTCGTTTCGATCCGAATCCCCTATGCTGACGGTGTCGATCTTGTTCGAGGTAAGGAATGACCCGCTCCATCGATTATGGAACCCTGATGCATCGCGCGATGCGTGGCCTCATCCAGGAGGTTCTGACGGACGTGGCCGAGAATGGGCTGCCGGGGGCGCACCATTTCTTCATCACCTTCGACACCACACATCCCGATGCCGAGCTGGCCGACTGGCTGCGCGAGCGCTACCCGTCAGAGATGACGGTGGTCATGCAGCACTGGTTCGAGGCGCTCGAGGTCAGCGACGACGGCTTCGGCGTGACGCTCAATTTCGGCGAAGCGCCCGAGCGGCTTTATGTGCCTTACGAGGCGATCCGCACCTTCGTTGACCCGTCGGTCGAGTTCGGCCTGCGGTTCGAGACGCAGGACAGCGACGATGACGAGGACGAGGACGACGGCGCCCCCTTCGAAGAGATGGACGGTGCGGGCGGCGCGCAGGAGGAGACCGGCGAGGTCGTGAGCCTCGACAAGTTCCGCAAGTAGCGGGTCACGAGCGGGGCGGGCCTTGGTATCCCGTCGTATACAGCATTGATCTTTCCGGCACCTGCGGTATGAACGGGAGAAACCGCCAAGGAGGCCCGCCATGACCGCCACCCGCACCGAATCCGACAGTTTCGGCCCGCTTGAGGTGCCCACCGACAAGTATTGGGGCGCGCAGACGCAGCGCAGCCTGATGAATTTCCCGATCGGCTGGGAGCGGCAGCCGGTGGCCATCGTGCGCGCGCTGGGCGTCATCAAGAAAGCCTGCGCACAGGCCAACAAGGCATCCGGCAAGCTCGACCCGCGGATCGCCGACGCGATCATCGCGGCGGCGGGCGAGGTGATCTCGGGCGATCTCGACGATCATTTCCCGCTGGTCGTCTGGCAGACCGGCTCTGGCACGCAATCCAACATGAACGCAAACGAGGTGATCGCCAACCGCGCCATCGAGATTCTCGGCGGCGAGATCGGATCGAAGGACCCGGTGCACCCCAACGATCACTGCAACATGGGGCAGTCCTCCAACGACACCTTTCCCACGGCCATGCATATCGCCGCCGCGATGAGCGTGCGCGACGTCGCGTTGCCGGGGCTGGAGGCGCTGGCGGCGGGGCTCGAGGCGAAATCCCACGAGTTCCGCGACATCATCAAGATCGGCCGCACCCATACGCAGGACGCCACGCCGCTGACGCTGGGGCAGGAATTCTCGGGCTACGCGCATCAGGTCCGGATGGGCATCTCTCGCGTCAAGGCCTGCCTTCCCGGCATATACGAGCTGGCGCAGGGCGGCACCGCCGTGGGCACCGGGCTCAACACCGCGCCCGGCTGGGGCGAGACGGTTGCGGCCAACATGGCGGAGATCACCGGCCTGCCTTTCGTCACCGCGCCCAACAAGTTCGAGGCTCTGGCGGCCCATGACGCGATGGTGTTCCTGTCGGGCGCGCTCACGACGGTGGCGGGGTCGTGCTACAAGATCGCGAACGATATCCGTTTTCTCGGGAGCGGCCCGCGCTCGGGTCTGGGCGAATTGATCCTGCCGGAGAACGAGCCGGGCAGCAGCATCATGCCCGGCAAGGTCAACCCGACGCAGGCAGAGGCACTGACGCAGGTGGCGGCACACGTGATGGGCAACGACGCGGCGATCAAGTTCGCCGGATCGCAGGGCCATTTCGAATTGAACGTCTACAACCCGATGATGGCCTACAACCTGTTGCAGTCCATCCAGCTTCTGGGTGACGCCACGGCGAGCTTCACCGAGCGGATGCTCACCGGCATCGCGGCCAACGAGGACCGCATCGAGAAGCTGATGAAGGAATCGCTCATGCTGGTCACGGCACTGGCACCCACCATCGGCTATGACAACGCCACCAAGGTGGCCAAGACCGCGCACCGCAACGGCACGACGCTCAGGGAAGAGGCGATCAATCTTGGCTTCGTCGATGGCGAGACCTTCGACCGCGTGGTGCGCCCCGAGGACATGATCGGCCCGAGATGAGCGACACCCCGGTCAACCTCAACCGGATACGCAAGCATAAGGCGCGGGCGGCGAAAAAGGCCCGTGCCGACGAGAACGCGGCGCGTTTCGGGCGCACCAAGGCGCAGAAGGCGCGCGAAGAGGCCGAGGCCGAGAAGGCCCGCCACGTGCTGGACCTGCACAGGCGCGAGGAAGAGTGATGCGCGCTTCATCCTGGCTCAAATATCCTGGGGGAGTCGCGCGGAGGCGCGACGGGGGCGGCGCCCCTATCCCCCACGCCCGATGAGCGCGCGCCCCGTCAAGCGATCGCTCACGCTCCAGGGGCACCGCACGAGCGTGTCGCTGGAAGAGCCATTCTGGCAGGCGTTCCGCGAGATCGCGCGCGCCGAGGGCCGCGCGCTCAACGCGCTCGCAGCCGAGATAGACGCCGCCCGCGACCCCGGAACCGGGCTTGCCTCGGCGATCCGGCTGCACGTGCTGGCGCATTTCAGGGCGCGGGCAGAGGCGGTTCAAAACCGTCATCGCTGAGCGCGCATGTCGTTTTCGGAATGATTCTCACCGCACCCGGTTGAAGGCCGCGTAAATGCCGCGTTACCCTGATGCCACGCGTGGACCGTCTTTTCGGGCGGCGGAAATGTCCGGCGGCGGCAGTCTCGTTGCCGCTGGAACAGGGAAAACCCGGCGGCACCGGGCAAGGGTGAGGCCCCGCAAAGGTGCCCCGAATGCCGTCGGCAAAACAGGAGGGACACGGATGTCAGACGACTCCGATATTCAGGGTATACCCGCGCCGGAGGGCGCATCGGATATCATCGATACCGATTACAAGATCGGTCAGGACAACATTCAGACGAAGATCGGGCCATTCGGCCTGGACATTCACAATCCGGTCTTCGTGATCTCCGGGCTGGTTGTCATCGCCTTCGTCGCCTACGCGCTGATCGCGCCGCAGCAAGCGGCGGATTTCTTTGGCTGGCTGCGCCCGGCGCTGACCACGACCTTCGACTGGTTCTTCCTGTCGGCGGCCAATATCTTCGTCATCTTCTGCCTGCTGCTGATCGTGACGCCCTATGGCTCGGTCCGTCTCGGCGGCACAGAGGCGACGCCGGATTACGGCTATCTGGGCTGGTTCGCGATGCTGTTTGCCGCCGGTATGGGCATCGGGCTGATGTTCTTCGGCGTTCTGGAACCCGCCTATTACTTCGGCACGCCCTGGGGCGACGAGCCGCTGGGCGCGGTGCGGCCATTCACCGAGGACGGCGTGCTCATCGAGGAGAACATCGCCGAGGCGCGGCGCATGGCGCTGGCCGCCACCTCCTATCACTGGGCGCTGCACCCTTGGGCGATCTATGCCGTGGTGGCGCTGGCGCTGGCGCTGTTCAGCTATAACAAGGGCCTGCCGCTCACCATCCGCTCGGCCTTCTACCCGATCCTGGGCGACCGGGTCTGGGGCTGGACCGGCCACATCATCGACACGCTGGCGGTGTTTGCCACGCTCTTTGGCCTTGCCACATCGCTGGGTCTGGGCGCGCAGCAGGCCAATGCCGGGCTAAACTATGTCTATGGCATCCCCGAAGGGGTGACGACGCAGGTGATCCTGATCATCGGCATCACGGCGATCGCGCTCATCTCGGTGCTGCGCGGGCTCGACGGCGGCGTCAAGGTGCTGTCGGAAATCAACATGGTGATCGCCCTGGCACTGCTGGTCTTCGTGGTGTTCGCCGCCGGTGCGGCCAGCATCATGACCGAGTTCTTCAAGGGTATCGGCGCCTATTTCAAGGAGGTCATCCCGCTTTCGAACCCGTTCGGGCGCGAGGACACTGGCTACATGCAGGGCTGGACCGCGTTCTACTGGGCGTGGTGGATTTCCTGGTCGCCCTTCGTCGGCATGTTCATCGCGCGCGTTAGCCGTGGTCGCACGGTGCGCGAGTTCATCACCTGCGTGCTCATCATCCCTTCGGTGGTTTGCGTGTTCTGGATGGCCGTGTTCGGCGGGGCCGCGATCAACGACATCATCGCCAACCCCGAAACCAGTGCCGTCAAGGCACAGGTGATTGACAGCTACAACCCGCCGCTGTCACTCTTTGCCATGCTCGAGTCGCTGCCGCTGGCGGCGATCACCTCGACCATCGGCATCGTACTGGTGATCGTGTTCTTCGTCACCTCGTCGGATAGTGGCTCGCTCGTGATCGACACGATCACGGCGGGCGGCAAGGTCGACGCGCCGGTGTCACAGCGTGTGTTCTGGTGCACTTTCGAAGGGCTGGTGGCGATTGCGCTGCTGCTCGGCGGTGGTTTGACATCGCTGCAGGCGATGGTGATATCCACAGGCCTGCCGTTCACGATCATTCTGCTCGCAATTTGCGTGATGATCTGGAAAGGGCTTGCCGCCGAGAAGCGCTGAGCGCGACCCGGATCTTAAAACCAGAGGCCCCCCGGTGCTTGCGCGCCGGGGGGCTTTGCTGTTTGGTGCCCGCAAATGATGGGAAAAACCAAGGGGGAGATGGCCAGTGATACTGGACAACGATTTCGTGCGCGCGCAGTTCCCGGCCTTTGCCGAACCGACGCTGGCCGGGCAGGCGTTTTTCGAGAACGCGGGCGGTTCCTATACCTGCGCGCCGGTCATCGCGCGGCTGGAGCGCTATTACCGGCAACGCAAGGTCCAGCCCTACGGCCCCTACGAGGCGAGCCGTCTGGCCGGTGAGGAAATGGACGAGGCGAGGCAGAGGCTGGCCGCGATGATGGGTGTGGCCACGGACGAGGTGAGTTTCGGTCCCTCGACCACGCAGAACACCTATGTCCTCGCGCAGGCGTTCCGGCAGTGGATGCGCCCCGGCGAGGCGATCGTCGTTACCGATCAGGACCACGAGGCCAATTCCGGCCCCTGGCGGCGGCTGGCCGACGAGGGGATCGAGGTTCGCGAGTGGAAGATCGACCCCGGCACCGGGCTGCTCGACCCCGCCGATCTCGATGCGCTGCTGGACGAGCGCGTGCGGCTGGTGTGTTTCCCGCATTGCTCGAACGTGGTGGGCGCAGTGAACCCGGTGGTGGAGATCACCGCGCTGGCGCATGCGGCGGGCGCGTTCGTTTGCGTGGACGGCGTGAGCTATGCACCTCATGGCCTGCCCGAAGTGGGACGGTTGGGCCCCGATATCTATCTCTTCTCGGCCTACAAGACCTACGGGCCGCACCAGGGTATCATGGTCATTCGCCAAGAGCTGGCGCGGATGCTGCCCAACCAGGCGCATCATTTCAACGCCGACACGCTCTACAAACGGTTTACGCCGGCGGGCCCCGACCACGCGCAGGTGGCGGCCTGTGCGGGCATCGCGGACTATATCGACTCGCTGGCCACCCATCACGGCATCGCGGGCGATCCGGCGGCGCGCAACGCGGGTGTACACCAGGCGATGCGCACCCACGAGACCACGCTGTTGCAGCCGCTGCTGGATCACCTGAAGGACCGCAACCGCGTGCGCCTGATCGGCCCCTCCGACGCCACCGCGCGCGCGCCGACGGTGGCGCTGGCGCTCGAACGGCCCGGCGCCGAGGCCGCCGCCGATCTGGCCCAACGTGGCATCATGGCGGGGGGTGGGGATTTCTACGCGCATCGCCCGCTCGAGGCGATGGGCATCGACCCCGCCCACGGCGTCCTCCGGCTGAGTTTCGTGCATTACACGAGCGGCGACGAGGTGGAGCGGCTGATGACCGCGCTCGACGACATTCTTTGATCCGCTCCCCAGCTCGTTGCGTAACATAACGAAAACACGAGGCAGGGGATGTCCGATCAAAGACCGGTAATAGTGTGGCTGCGGCGCGATCTGCGGCTTTCGGACAATCCCGCGCTGCGCGCCGCCTGCGCGGCTGGCGGGCCGGTGATACCCGTTTTCATCCATGACGACAGCGTGGCCTCATTGGGGGCCGCGCCGAAATGGCGGTTGGGCCTGTCGGTGGCATCGCTGGCGCGCGACCTGGAGGCGCGCGGCAGCCGGCTGATCCTGCGGCGCGGCGATGCAGCCGAGGTGATCGTCGCGCTGGTGGCGGAGACCGGGGCGGGTGCGGTGCACTGGTCGCGGCTCTACGATCCCGTTTCCATCGCGCGCGACGGCGCGATCAAGGCGATGCTGAAGGCGCGCGGCATCGACGCGCAGAGCCACAATTCCCACCTGCTGTTCGAGCCGTGGACGGTCGAGACAGGCACCGGCGGTTTCTACAAGGTCTACAGCCCGATGTGGCGCGCGGTGAAGGATCGCGAGGTGCCCGAGCCTGCACCTGCGCCCGCGCGCATTCCCGCGCCCGCGGCGTGGCCCGCAAGCGATGCGCTGGCGGACTGGCGGATGGGGGCCGCGATGGATCGTGGCGCGGAGGTCTGCCTGCCCCATCAATGCGTGGGCGAGCAGGCGGCGCAGGGGCGTCTCGGTGGCTTCGTGGCCGAGGTCATCGGCCCCTACAAGGACACGCGCAACAACCCCGCCGTTTCTGGTACCTCGAACCTGTCGGAGAACCTGACCTATGGCGAAATCTCGCCCCGGCAGTGCTGGCACGCCGGGCTGCGGGCGCTGCACGAGGGCAAGCGCGGGGCCGAGCACTGGCTAAAGGAGCTGGTCTGGCGCGAGTTTGCCTATCACCTGATGTATCACACGCCGCAGATCCTGAGCCGCAACTGGCGCGAGGGCTGGGACGCGTTTCCGTGGACCGAGGGGCGCGCGGCGGACGTGCTGCGCTGGAAGCAGGGGCGCACCGGCATCCCCTTTGTCGATGCGGCTATGCGCGAGATGTATGTGACGGGCCGGATGCACAACCGCGCGCGGATGAACGTGGCTTCGTATCTGACCAAGCACATGATGGTGCACTGGCGGGTGGGGATGGACTGGTTCGCCGAGTGCCTGACGGACTGGGACCCGGCGTCGAACGCGATGGGCTGGCAATGGACTGCCGGTTGCGGGCCGGACGCCGCGCCCTATTTCCGCATCTTCAACCCCGAGACGCAACTGGCGAAATTCGACCCCGAGGGCGGCTATGCCCGGGCCTGGATCGCCGAGGGGCAGGCACGGCCGCCGACCACGGCGTTGAGCTATTTCGACGCGATTCCACGACGCTGGGGGCTCGCCCCCGGTGATCCATACCCCGCCCCGCTGATCGGTCTGGCCGAGGGGCGCAAATCGGCGCTTGCGGCCTACGAGGCAAGGGAGTTTTAATGATGAGGGACATGGCGAACGAAGCAAGGCTAGTGCCGGACGACACGCCGCGCCGCACGACCGCGGGCGAAATGCGGCTACCGCGCTATTTCGCGCGCTGTTTCGGCGTGGCACAGGGAATGCGCGCCGGGCGGCTGGATATCGGCCTGCCCGACGGGCGGCTGTTTCGCGCCGAGGGCGCGGAGCCGGGCATCGAGGCGCGCATCGACATCCACGACCGCGAGGTGTTCGCGCGTCTGGTGCGCGAGGGTTATCTGGGCTTTTGCGAGGCCTATCTCGACGGCGCGTGGTCGACGCCGGACCTGCAGGCCTTTCTTGATCTGCTCAACGACGACAATGACGGCATCTACGACGGCTATCCGGGGCAGAAGCTTGCGCAGATCTACGAGCGCATCCGCTTCTGGTTCAAACGCAATTCGAAGAGCCAGGCGCGGCGCAACATCGAGTATCACTACGATTTGGGCAATGAGTTCTACGCGCAGTGGCTCGACGGGACGATGACCTATTCGAGCGCGCTGTTCGAGACCGGCGCCGACAGCCTGGAGGGGGCGCAGACCGCCAAGTATCGCGCGCTCGTCGATGCAATGGGCGTGAAGCCCGGCGATCACGTGCTGGAGATCGGCTGCGGCTGGGGGGGATTCGCCGAATATGCCGCCGCAGAGCGGGGGCTGCGGGTGACCGGGCTGACGATCAGCCCGGCGCAGCTTGCCCATGCGCGCGAGCGGATGGCGCGGGCGGGGCTCGCGGACCGGGTGGAGCTGAAGCTCCAGGACTATCGCGACGAGCGGGGCCGCTTTGACGGTGTCGCCAGCATCGAGATGTTCGAGGCGGTGGGCGAGCGCTACTGGCCGGTGTTCTTCGACACCCTGCGCGACCGGCTCAAGCCGCGCGCGCGCGCCGCGCTCCAGATCATCACCGTCGAGGACCGCCGCTTTGAAAGCTATCGCCGCGAGGTGGATTTCATCCAGAAGTATATCTTTCCCGGCGGGATGCTACCGGGGCCCGCGGTGCTGCGCGAGCAGGTTCGGCGCGCGGGGCTCAGAGTGCTGGGATCGCGCGAGTTTGGCCAGAGCTACTCCGAGACGCTCCGGCGCTGGCACGCGCGGTTCGACGCGCACTGGCCAGAGATCGCGGCGCAGGGCTTTGACGCGCGGTTCCGTCGGATGTGGGAGTTCTACCTTGCCTCTTGCGCGGCCGCGTTCAAAGGCGGTAGTTGCGATGTTACGCAGATAACCCTCGCAAGGCCCGGCTGAATGCCCGTTACCGACACCATGCCCACCTCTGGCAAGCTGATGGCCGCGTTCGGGCTGGGGGCGCTGGGCTGGATCGGGTCCGAGCTGTTTCGCCCGCTGATGGAAGAGGGCACCGATTTCGGCTGGTTCAATTATGTCAACGTGGTGCTTGGCCTTCTCTGCGGTTGGCGGGTGACCGGGCGGCGACTGGGATTCGGCTATGCTACCGGCATCAGCGCCGGGCTAACGGGCATGGCCGCCCTGGTGTTCTGGGCGTTGTTTGTCCAAAGTTTCAACGAGATGCTGCGGCTTGCGCTCGACGGGCGCATTACAGGGTTCATGAATGGGCTCACCGAGATGTTCGAGCTTGCCACGGAATACGGGCTGGTGATGCTCGACGGCACGCTGATCGGCGTGCTTCTCGCGGGCGGGTTCCTTACCGGGGCCATCGCGGAATGGGCCGAGCGGCGGTGGGCGTGAGCGATACGCAGACGCGGGAAGGGTATATCGCGGCGGTGCTGGGCCCGGACGTGCCTTCGGCGCTGCGGCACGAGGCCGAGCCGGAGGTGAAGCGCGGTCACGATCGCGGTGTCCCGGCAGAAGAGATGGCCGCGCGCCGCGCGATGATCCTCTCGCGGGCCTGGGCGCGGATGGCGGCGCGGGCGGCCCCTGCGCCAGCGGGTCTGCGCAGCGACATGCCGCGCGATGCTGTCGCGGAGGAAAGCGTCGAGACCACGCATGACGGGTTCTTTCTTACCCGCCGTTACGGCCTGCGGCATCCGCGTTTTGACGGAGGCCAGAGCCCGCAGGTGTCGCGCGACGTTTTCGTGGCGACCGACGCGGCGCTGGTGCTGCCCTACGATCCGGCGCGCGACCGGGTGCTGTTGGTCGAGCAGTTCCGCATGGGCCCTTACGGGCGCGGCGATCCGCTGCCGTGGATGCTCGAGCCGGTGGCGGGCCGCGTGGATGGCGGCGAAACCCCCGAAGAGACCGCCCGGCGCGAATGCATCGAGGAGGCAGGACTGGAGCTGCGCGGGCTGGAGCGAATTTCCAGCCATTACTGCACCCCCGGATATTCCACGGAATTCTTTCACCTTTTCGTCGGCCTTTGCGATCTGCCCGAGGCGCGGCAGGGGCGCGGCGGGCTGGCCACAGAGAACGAGGACATCCGCACCCACGTCATCGGATTCGACCGCGCGATGGGTCTGGTGGAGAGCGGCGAGGCCAATAACGGGCCGCTGGTCTTGAGCCTTCTGTGGCTTGAGCGGGAGCGTGCACGCCTGCGGGCGGCGGGTTGAGTTCCCCCCGCGCAGGCCCTACACCTGAGACGCGGGACATCAGGACAGGAGCGATCGGGATGCGCATGGCACGCAACCTCGCCGAGGCGGTCGGCAATACCCCTCTCATCCGGCTCAGGCGCGCGAGCGAAGAGACCGGGTGCGAGATCTGGGGCAAGTGCGAATTTCTCAATCCCGGACAATCGGTCAAGGATCGCGCCGCGCTCTACATCATCCGCGACGCGGTGGCGCGCGGCGCGCTCGCGCCGGGCGGCACCATCGTCGAGGGCACGGCGGGCAATACCGGCATCGGCCTCGCGCTGGTTGGCGCGTCGATGGGGTTTCGCACCGTCATCGTGATCCCAGAGACGCAGAGTCAGGAAAAGAAGGACATGCTGCGCCTTGCCGGGGCCGAGCTGGTGCAGGTGCCCGCCGCCCCCTACAAGAACCCCAACAACTACGTGCGCTATTCGGGCCGTCTGGCCGAGGAACTTGCGCAAACCGAGGCCAAAGGCGCGGTCTGGGCCAACCAGTTCGACAACGTGGCCAACCGGCAGGCGCATGCCGAGACTACCGGCCCCGAGATATGGGAGCAGACCGGCGGCCGCGTCGATGGCTTCATCTGCGCGGTGGGCTCGGGTGGCACGCTGGCGGGGGTGGCCGAGGCGCTGCAGGGCAAGGGCGTCAAGATCGGCCTCGCCGACCCGGAGGGCGCGGGCCTCTACAAGATCTACACCGGCGAGGAGAACCCCGGCGACTCGATCACCGAGGGGATCGGACAAGGGCGGATCACCGCCAACCTCGAAGGATTTACCCCCGATTTCACCTGCCGGGTTCCGGACGCCGAGGCGCTGCCCATCGTCTTTGACCTGCTGGCGGAGGAGGGGCTGTGCATGGGCGGCTCGACCGGCGTGAACATCGCCGGGGCCATGCACATGGCGCGCGAGATGGGGCCGGGGCATACCATCGTCACCGTGTTGTGCGACTTCGGCAACCGCTATCAATCCAAGCTCTACAACCCCGAGTTCCTGCGCGGCAAGGGCCTGCCGGTGCCCGGCTGGCTGACCGAGGCACCGCGCTCGATCCCGGGTGTGTTCGTCGAATGAGGACGCTTCTCGTCGCGCTCTGGGTGGCGCTGGGCACGGCGCTGATGGGTCTTTCGGGGCCAGCGCCGCTGGCCGCCACTGCGCAGGCACAGCAGGTGTTGAGCGGGCCGGATTTCGCGGCATGGGAGGAGCTTGCCGCGCGGGTCGAAGAGGCGCTCGACGGCGGCGAGGTGGCCACCCCCGTGCTGGAGGATTTGCGCGCGCAGGTCGCCGATTTTCGCCAGCAATTCACCGAGGCGCAGGACGCCAACGCCACCGCGATCAAGACCGTGCGCGACCAGCTCGATGCGCTCGGACCGCCGCCCGAGGACGGCGACGAGCCCAACGAGATCGCCGCGCAGCGCGAAGAACTGGATCGGCGCTTGGCGCGGCTCGAGGCGCCGGTACGCACGGCAGAACTGGCCCGAAGCCGGGCCGACGGGCTCATCACCGGGATTGACCAGACCATCCGCGAGCGCGAGACGGCGGAATTGTTGCGTATCGGGCCGATGCCCGTGAACCCGCTGCACTGGCCCGATGCGCTGCGCGCGCTCTACCGGCTGGCGGGCGACGTGAGCGGCGAGGTGCTCCGTTCGTGGCGGAGCCCGATCGAGCGCACGATCCTCAAGGACAACCTGCCGATAATCCTTGTTCTCGTGCTGGCCGGGTTGGTGCTGTTGGCGCGGGGGCGGCGCTGGTCCGTGCGGTTGATGCAGCGACTGGTGGGCGAGAACCCCAGCGCGGGGCACTGGATTGCGAGTTTCGGCGCGTCGCTGGGCGAGTGGTTGCTGCCTTATGCCGGCGTTTACGCGCTGGTGCGTGCGGCTTTGGTCTCGGGGATGGTGGGCGTACGCGGCGAAATGCTGCTCGACGCACTCTTGCCCGCAGCCTTGATCCTGCTGCTGGCGCGCTGGCTGGCACAGCGGGTGTTCCCGCGCCACGAACCACGCGGCCCGGTGCTGCAGCTCGACGACCGTTGCCGCTATTCGGGGCGGCTCTATGGGGCGATGCTGGGGCTGGTGGTGGCGGCCTTCTACTTTTTGCAGACGGTGGCCGAGGGCGCTGACTGGAGCGAGGCGGCCACCAATGTGGTGATCTTCCCGGTACAGGTGCTGACCGGGCTCCTGCTGTGGCGGCTGGCCGCGTTGCTGGCTCTACACAGCCGCGCCTGTGCCGACGAGAACGACGGCGAGGCCGGGTTCTCTGGCCGGGTGACGCGGCTCATTGGCCGCGTACTGCTGGCGGTGGCGGTGATTGGGCCGCTGCTGGCGACGGTGGGCTATGTCAAGGCGGCGCAGGCGCTGATGTTGCCAACGGCGCTGTCGCTCCTGCTGTTGGCGGCTCTGGTGATCGTGCAGCGGCTCTTGACCGAGCTTTACGTGATGGTGACGGGCAATCGCGACGGCGCTGCCGACTCGCTGGTGCCGGTGCTGGCGGGTTTTGCGCTGGTGATCGTCTCGGTGCCGGGATTCGCGCTGATCTGGGGCGCGCGCACGGCGCAGCTCATGGAGTTCTGGACGCGGTTCACGCAGGGGATGAGCCTGGGCGGCGTGCAGATATCGCCAACGGTTTTTCTGACCTTCGCCGCCGTCTTCGCGGTGGGATACGTGGTAACGCGGCTGTTGCAGGGGGCGCTCAGGAACACGATCTTGCCCAAGACCAAGCTCGATACCGGCGGGCGCAACGCGATCGTGTCGGGGGTGGGCTATGTCGGGATTTTCCTCGCCGCGGTGATCGCGATCACCAGCGCGGGGATCGACCTCAGCTCGCTCGCCATCGTCGCCGGGGCGCTGTCGGTGGGGATCGGTTTCGGCCTTCAGAATATCGTGTCGAATTTCGTCTCCGGGATCATCCTGCTGATCGAGCGGCCGATTTCCGAGGGTGACTGGATCGAGGTGGGCGGTAAGCACGGCTATGTCAAATCGATCTCGGTGCGCTCCACCCGGATCGAGACCTTCGACCGCACCGACGTGATCGTGCCCAATGCCGATTTCGTCAGCGGCACGGTCACCAACTATACCCGCGGCAACACCGTGGGCCGGGTGATCGTGCCGGTGGGCGTGGCCTATGGCTCCGATACCCGCAAGGTCGAGAAGATCCTGCAGGAGGTGGCCGAAGATCACCCCATGGTGCTGATGAACCCGGCGCCGAATATCGTGTTCCGCGGCTTCGGGGCGAGCTCGCTCGATTTCGAGATCCGCGCCATCTTGCGCGATGTGAACTGGGTGATGAATGTGCATTCCGACATGAACCACGAGATCGCGCGGCGCTTTGTCGAGGCGGGGATCGAGATTCCCTTCCCGCAGCAGGATGTGTGGTTTCGCAACGGCATGCCCGCGGGCGGGGCAGGGGGCGAGCCTGAGGCCGCCGCGTCCCAGCCGCCGAGCAGCGCGCCGGTGCAGTTGACCGAGGCCGATTTCGAGGGCGGTGACGGCGACGGAGGCGGGCGATGACCGGGATGCTGTTTCGAACCGATCCCTATGCGACCGAGGCGGTCGCGCGGGTGGTGGCGCACACGCCGGAGGGGGGCGTGGTGCTCGACCAAACGGTGTTCTACCCTGCGGGCGGCGGACAGCCCGGCGACAGCGGGCGGCTCGACTGGGACGGCGGCAGCCTGCCGGTGGCCACGACCGTCAAGGCCGATGGGGACGTGATCGCGCTGGTGCCCGGCGCGCCGCAGCCGCTGCCGCCGGTGGGTGCGCAGGTGTCGCAGGTGCTCGATTGGGAGCGGCGGCACCGGCACATGCGGATGCACACTGCCCTGCACTTGCTGTCGGTGGTGATCCCGCTGCCGGTGACCGGCGGGCAGGTGGGCGAGACGCGCTCGCGGCTCGATTTCGATATGCCCGAGGCTCCGCAGGACCGCGAGACGCTGGAGGCGCACCTGGCGATGCTGGTGGATCGCGATCTGGCGGTGACCGAGGACTGGATCACCGATGCCGAACTCGACGCCAACCCCGGCCTGGTAAAGACCATGTCCGCCGCGCCGCCGCGCGGGGCCGGGCGTGTGCGGCTGATCGGGATTGGCGTGGGCGAGGACCGGGTCGATCTGCAGCCCTGCGGCGGCACCCACGTGGCCCGCACCGGCGAGATCGGGGCGCTGCGGCTGGGCAAGATCGAGAAGAAGGGCCGCCAGAACCGGCGGGTCTACCTGCACCTCGACGGGTGAGGCACGGCAGGCTTCGCCCTTGGATCCGCGCCGGGAGCAAACTCCGAAAGCTTGCGTCAGGCCCCCCGCTCAGGCGGCGGGACGGGTGGTGTCGAGCTCTTCCTCGGTCTCGGGCAGGCCCTCGCGCGACAAAAGCACCGCGATCGGGCGCAGCCCCGGCACGTGGCTGAACACGATCATCGCGCCCACCATGATCGGCACCGCGAGGAACATCCCCGGAATCCCCCAGACCGCCCCCCAGAAGGCGAGGCTGATGATGATGCCAAAGGATGACACCCTGAGCGCGCGGCCCATCAGCATCGGGTCGATCACGTTGCCGTTGAGGAACTGGATCGCGCCGATAATGGCGAATATGCCCAGCGTCGTGGTGCCATCACCCAACTGCACGAAGGCCACCAGCGCCACCAGCACCGTGGCCACGATCGAGCCGATGGCGGGGATGTAGTTGAGCACGAAGGTCAGGATGCCGAGCGCCCCCGCGAGATCGAGCTCGAAAAAGCGCGCCACACCGTAGGCCATCAGCCCGGTCACCGCGCTCACCAGCGTCTTGACCAGCAGGTAGTGGTTCACCCGGTGGATGATCGAGCCGATGATCCGCCCGGTGCGCTCCGCCTGCGCCTTGTCGCCCAGGAGGCTTTCGAGCTTGGTATCGAACCACACCCGCTCGGCGAAGAGGAAGCCCACGAAGAGGATCACAAGCACCGTGCCCTGCATCAGGCTGCCCGCCTGGCCCGCGATGGTCCGCAGATAGCCCGCGACGTCGAACGTGGCCACCGCCTGCCGCACCGCCGTTTCCGCCTGCGGCCCGAGCCACGCCACCGCGGCGGCAATCGCCTCGGGCGCGCGGTCGGCATAGGCGATGGTGGTGGAGAGCACCGTGTTGGCCTGCGACAGGATGATTGCAGACAGGCTTAGCAGCGCCGAGGAGATCAGCACCAGCGCCGTGATGCTTGCCAGCCAGTTGGGGATGCGCGCCGGGCCGATGCGCATGCGCGCGATGGAGTTGATCGCGTCGGAGGTGATGCTGAACAGGATGATCGCGGTGGCGAGCGAGATCAGCAGGAACCGAGCCTGCACCAGCAGAAACAGCACCACGGCAAACGCCATGATGAGTTGCGCGGCGGTTCGGATACGCTGGAAATCCTGCGTCTCGGTCCGGATGGGGCGGGGATTGGTCACGTCGGCGGGCGCTCGCTTTTCGAATGATCTCGCGGTTTCCCCTCAATACCGGGAAAAACCGGGGAAGATCAATCTAGCGCGGGCTGGAAGAGCACGATCATGACACTTTGCGCGGCGTGGGTGACGTCGATCCGGGCATCGCCGCGCGCGATCCGGGCGGCCAGCAGGTGGAATTCGACCCGTCGCGGATCGGGGGCGGGCAGTGTCGCGCGCCCCGCCAGCCCGTCCCAGAGCGCGGACTCGGCGGCGATATCGCCCTCGCCGGTCGCGGTGATGCCAAAGCTGCCCGCACCGGCGAGTGCCGCCGTCAGTGTGCCACCGCGCGGCAGCGCGTGGACCGCGCACAAGATCGCCAGCGCCACGTGCTGTGCCGCCGTCCGCCCGAGCGGGCCGTCGAGCGCCCAGTCGAGCCGCAGTCGCGGTCGCGTGGCAAGGTGGCCGCGCACCGTGGTGCCGAGCGTGGCGGCGTCGAGTCCCGCGCCCGTGCCCGCGTGTCCGAAGGCGAGGCGCAGCATCTCAAGCGTGGCGCGCGCGCCTGTCAGGCTGTCTCGCAAGAGCGCCATCTCGTCCGGGTTTGCCCCACCCGAGGCGCCTGACAGGAACTCCAGTCCGGTGAGCGCCGCGCCGACGGGGCTTGCGAGATCGTGACAGATGCGCGAGCCTGTCAGGGCCGCGAAGTCGGGATCATCCTGTGGCATGGCGGCAGCCGGGATCGGGGCAGGAAATGACAGAACTGAACGCGCTGCTGGAGCCGGGAATGCTGGTGGAGAACCCCGCGCGCCCCGATTGGGGAGTGGGGCAGGTGCAATCCAATATCGGCGGGCGCATCACGGTGAACTTTCGCGAGGAGGGCAAGGTTGTGATCGACGGCAACCGCGTGACGCTGCTGCCGGTCCTTGATCACTGATTGCGGTTAGCAAAGGGTTAACAACCTTTGGTAGCATGGTCGCCGGGCGCGGGCCAGCGTCACGTTGCAACCGAAGGCGCGGCTGCGTAGAAGCCTTGCAGTCGCAGCAGAGACGAGGCCGATGACCACACCCGCCCCCCGATTCCGTGTCGAGCTTGCGCATGACGCCGCCGGTATCGAGGCCGCACAGCGGCTGCGCTACGAGGTCTTTGTCGAGGAACTCGGCGGCGACGGCCCGCTGGTCGATCACGCCGCGCGGCTGGAGCGCGACCGTTTCGATCCGGTCTTCGATCACATGCTTTTGCGCGACCTGCGCCGGGGCGGCGAGGTGGTGGGCGTCTACCGGCTGCTGCGCAAAGAGGGGGCGGCGCGCGCCGGGCAGTTCTATTCCGAAGACGAATACGACCTTGCGCCGTTACGCGCGAGCGGCCGGCGGTTGCTGGAGCTGGGCCGCTCCTGCGTGGCACGGCCCTATCGCGGCGGCGAGGCGCTCTACCACCTGTGGCAAGGGCTGGCGCACTATGTCGAACGCCACGGGATCGAGGTGCTGTTCGGCGTGGCGAGCTTTCATGGCACCGACGTCGAGGCACTGGCGCAGCCGTTGTCGCTGTTGCATCATCGGCATCTCGCGCCGCCCGCGTTGCGGGTGCGGGCGCGGCCCGAGTGCTTTCAGCCGATGGATCTGGTGCCGGAGGCGGAGATCGACCGCACCGGCGCGATGCGCGCGGTGCCAGCGCTCATCAAGGCATATCTGCGGCTGGGCGGCTGCGTGGGTGAGGGGGCCTATGTCGATCACGCCTTCAACACGACAGATGTGTGCCTGGTGATGGATACGGCACTTCTGAGTGAACGGCAGCGCGCGATCTACACCCGCGGAGGCACCGGATGAGCGTCACCTGGCAATCGCCCACGCCACCGCCCGACATCGGGCGCGCGCCGGGCCACTGGCGGCGGGTGATCTGGCGCGGCGGGCGCATCGCGCTGGTGATCGGGGCGGGCGTATTGGCCACGCTGCTGCTGCGGCTGGCAGAGCGGCTATTGCACGGGGTGGCGCGGCCGTGGACGCAGCCGATCACCATCTGGGTATGCCGCCGGACCCTCGCGATCCTCGGGATCGTGCATGTGGTGGAGGGCACGCCCATGCCGGGCCCCGGTGCGGTGGTGGCCAACCATGTCTCGTGGCTCGACATCTTCGCGCTCAACGCGCGCAAGCGTGTGTATTTCGTGTCCAAGTCCGAAGTGGCTGGCTGGCCCGGCATCGGCTTTCTGGCGCGGCTTGTCGGCACTGTTTTCATATCGCGCGACCCGCGCGCGGCGCGGGCGCATACGGCGCTCTTGCGGGACCGGCTGGCCGCCGGGCAGCGGCTGCTTTTCTTTCCCGAGGGCACGAGCACCGACGGGAAGCGTGTGCGCCCGTTCAAATCGACCCTGTTCGAGGCGCTCTGCGAGCCCGGCGCCGGGCTGGAGGGCGCGCGAGTGCAGCCGGTGACGCTGGTCTACGAGGCCCCCGAGGGTGCTGATCCGCGGCTCTACGGCTGGTGGGGCGACATGGAGTTCGCTGGCCACCTGCTGGCGGTTCTGGGGGCTGTGCGGCAGGGACGGGTGCGCGTGGTGTGCCATGCGCCGATCCCACTCGACGGGGCCGGGGGGCGCAAGGCGCTGGCCGCCGCCTGCGAGGCGGCGGTGCGGGCGGGCATGCCGCCCGACCGGCGCGGGACATGAGGCGGGCAATGCCTGATGGGCCGGCCCAGCCGTGTCCGACCGCCTGCCGCGTGCGCCAAGCGGTGTGTTGTAACCTGCTGGCGTAGCGCGTTGGAATCGCCTAGCCTGCGCCCCGTTTGTGAAGGGAGACCGGACCGATGCGGATGATATCCTTGGGCCTTGTGACGCTGTGTGCGCTGTTGCCGTTTGCCGCCACCGCGCAGAACTCGATCTGCGAACCCACCGGCGAGATCGTCGCCGCGGCGGTGGAGGCGCGGCGGGATGGACAGTCGGCCGAGGCGGCGAAGTCGGGGATCAGCAACGGGCTGGATGCGTCGCAGGAGGGGTATGCGCCCGCTGTGCAACTCCTGGTCGATTGGGTCTACGACCTGCCCGAGCAAGACCTGCAAAAGGACGTGGCCGGGGCATGGGTCACGCAGTGCAAGACACAGTGAGCCTCTGGACAGACGGCCCGACCGGCCCGATATATGGGGCATGAGCCTGCCCCCGGGATTTCTAGATGAATTACGCTCGCACCTGTCGCTGTCACAGGTCGTGGGCCGCAAGGTGATGTGGGACAACCGCAAATCCAACCAGGCCAAGGGCGACATGTGGGCCCCGTGCCCGTTCCACCAGGAAAAGACCGCGTCGTTTCACGTCGATGACCGCAAGGGATTCTACTACTGCTTCGGCTGTCACGCCAAGGGAGACGCGATCAGCTTTGTCCGCGAGACCGAGAACGTCGATTTCATCGAGGCGGTGCGCATCCTCGCCGCCGAGGCCGGGATGCAGATGCCCGAGCGCGACCCGCAGGCGCAGGAAAAGGCCGACCGGCGCGGGCAACTGACCGAGGTGATGGAGCAGGCGGCGCGCTTCTTCGGGATGCAGTTGCGCAGCGGGGCCGGTGCCGCGGCGCGCGACTACCTCACGGCTCGCGGCCTGAACCTGCAGGTTCAGGACCGTTTCGGGATCGGCTTTGCCCCCGAGGGCTGGCAGGGGTTGTGGGATCACCTGACTGGCAAGGGCGTGGCCCCCGAGATGATCCTCGCCTGCGGGCTGGCGCGCGAGAGCGACAAGGGCGGACGGCCCTACGACGTGTTCCGCAACCGCATCATGTTCCCGATCCGCGAAGCGCGCGGGCGCTGCATCGCCTTTGGCGGGCGGGCGATGGACCCGAACGACAACGCCAAGTATCTCAACTCTCCCGAGACCGAGATATTCGACAAGTCGCGTACGCTCTACCATCACGGCCCCGCGCGCGAGGCCACTGGAAAAGGCCACCCGCTGATCGTTGCCGAAGGCTATATGGATGTGATCGCGCTGGTGTCCGCCGGATTCGAGGCGGCGGTGGCCCCGCTGGGCACGGCGGTGACCGAGCATCAGTTGCAGCTCTTGTGGCGGATGGCGGACGAGCCGATCATCATGCTCGACGGCGACCGCGCCGGGCTGGGCGCGGCCTACCGGGTGATCGACATGGCACTGCCGCTGCTGGAGGCGGGGCGCACGCTGCGCTTTGCCCTCATGCCCGAGGGCAAGGACCCCGACGACCTGCTGCGCGCCGAAGGCCCGGGTGCTGTGCAGGCGCGGATCGACGCGGCGCTGCCCTTGGTGCGGCTGATGTGGCAGCGCGAGACAGAGGGGCGCGATTTCGACACGCCCGAACGCAAGGCGGCGCTGGAGCGCACCTGCCGCGAAAAGGCCGCGCTGATCCGTGACCCGTCGCTGCGCGGCTATTACGAACGCGAGTTGAAAGACCTGCGCTGGCAGCTCTTCAATCCGCGTAGGCAGGCCCCGCAGGCCGCGCGCGGACGCGGTGGTAGCGGCAAGGGAAAGTGGACCCCGCCGCCCGAAACTGCGCGCGCGGAGACGCGCAACTCTGCCCTGGTGTCGGGAAACGCCGAACAGGCGGTCCGCCTGCGCGAGGAGGTGATCCTCGCGACGCTGGTCTGTTGCCCGGAGGTAGCCGAGGAGTTCGAGGCCGAGATCGAGCGGCTGCGCTGTCGCGACCCCGATCTTGCCGGGCTGCGTGCGGCGATCCTGCGCCATGCAGGGGCAGGGGCCGAGACGCTGCGCGCGCAGATTGGCGCGGATACCCTTGAAAAGCTTCTGGCGCTGCCCCATGTCGCGATCGCCCCGTCGGTACGCCACGCGGGTGATCGCGAGCGCGCGACGCTCACCCTGCGCGAGGAATTCGCCAAGCTGGCGGCGCGTGCCGGCATGGAGGCGGAATTGCGCGAGGCGGTCGAGGATATCGGCGGCCTGGCCGACGAGACGCTGACATGGCGCGTGGCGCAGGCTGCGGAGGCGCGCAACCGCGCGCAGCGCAGCGAACAGGAGGACCGCACCGTTTATGACCTGGGCGAGAATGGCCTGCGCCTCGACCGCGAGGAGCGCGAGGCATTTGCGAAGCTGCTCAGGCAACTGGACCGCCCCAAGCCGGGGCATTAGGGAGCCGAACCGTGACCGAATCGCAATTCGATGCGGAAGAGGCAAGAAATAAACAGTAAACGGGTGTGCGAATCAGATGATCGCGCTATTGATTCGGGTCAACGAATCACATGCCCGAAACCGCCGAGGAGATGCGCATGGCCGCCAAGGACACCGACGAGCAGAAGCCCGAGGAGCAGGAGCAGGAAGTTTCGCTCGACATGTCGCAGGCCGCGGTGAAGCGAATGATATCGGCGGCCCGCGAGAAGGGCTTCATCACCTACGACCAGCTCAACCAGGTGCTGCCGCCCGACCAAGTGTCGTCCGAACAGATCGAGGACGTCATGTCGATGCTGTCGGAAATGGGCATCAACATCATCGAGGAAGAAGAGGGCGAGGAAGACGACGGCAAGACCACCGCCGTCGCCGAGATCGGCAAGAAGGGCGAGATCACCCTCGGGTCGGGCAAGGAGGAAAAGCTCGACCGCACCGACGATCCGGTGCGCATGTACCTGCGCGAGATGGGCTCGGTCGAGCTTTTGAGCCGCGAGGGCGAGATTGCCATCGCCAAGCGCATCGAGGCGGGCCGCAACACGATGATCGCCGGGCTGTGCGAGAGCCCGCTGACGTTCCAGGCGATCACCATCTGGCGCGACGAGCTTTTGGGTGAGGACATCCTCCTGCGGGACGTGATCGACCTCGAGACCACGTTCGGCAACCAGCCGGGCGAGGAGGGCGAGGAGCCCGTGGTCGCCGCCAACGTGCCCACCCCGCCGGGGCAGGAGACGCGCGAGGACAAGGGGACGCGCGAGGACAAGGGCGAGGAGCTCGACGCCGACGGCAACCCGATCCGCAATACCGAGGACGACGAGGAGGAGGACGAGCAGGCCAACATGAGCCTCGCCGCGATGGAGGCCGCGCTCAAGCCGCGGGTGCTCGAGACGCTCGACCGCATCGCCGAGGATTTCACGCAACTAAGCGAGATGCAGGACAACCGCATCTCTGCCACGCTCAACGAGGACAGCTCTTTCTCCGAGGCGCAGGAGGCGAAATACCAGAAGCTGCGCGCCGAGATCGTCGAGCTGGTCAACTCGCTCCACCTGCACAACAACCGCATCGAGGCGCTGATCGACCAGCTTTACGGCATCAACCGCCGGATCATGCAGATCGACGGCGCGATGGTGAAGCTGGCCGACCAGGCGCGCATCAACCGCCGCGAGTTCATCGAGGAATACCGCGGGCGCGAGCTTGATCCCGTGTGGCTCGAAGACATGGCGCAAAAGCCCGGGCGCGGCTGGCAGATGTTCATCGAGCGCTTTGCCGACAAGGTCGCAGAACAGCGCGCCGACATGGCGCAGGTGGGCCAGTATGTGGGCCTCGACATCAGCGAGTTCCGCCGCATCGTCGGACAGGTCCAGAAGGGCGAGAAGGAGGCGCGCCAGGCCAAGAAGGAGATGGTCGAGGCCAACCTGCGTCTGGTGATCTCGATTGCCAAGAAATACACCAACCGCGGGTTGCAGTTCCTTGATCTCATTCAGGAAGGCAATATCGGCCTGATGAAGGCGGTGGACAAGTTCGAGTATCGCCGCGGCTACAAGTTCTCGACCTACGCGACATGGTGGATCCGGCAGGCGATCACCCGCAGCATCGCCGACCAGGCGCGCACCATCCGCATCCCCGTGCACATGATAGAGACGATCAACAAGCTGGTGCGCACGGGGCGCCAGATGCTCCACGAGATCGGCCGCGAGCCGACCCCGGAGGAGCTGGCCGAGAAGCTGCAGATGCCGCTGGAGAAGGTCCGTAAGGTGATGAAGATCGCCAAGGAGCCGATTTCCCTCGAGACGCCCATCGGTGACGAGGAAGACAGCCAGCTTGGCGATTTCATCGAGGACAAGAACGTGATCCTGCCGCTGGATTCGGCGATTCAGGACAACCTGCGCGAGACGACGACGCGGGTGCTGGCCTCGCTCACCCCGCGCGAGGAGCGCGTGCTGCGCATGCGCTTCGGCATCGGGATGAACACGGATCACACGCTGGAAGAGGTGGGGCAACAGTTCTCGGTAACGCGCGAGCGGATCCGGCAGATCGAGGCCAAGGCGCTCAGGAAGCTGAAGCATCCGTCGCGGTCAAGGAAGCTGCGGAGTTTCCTGGATCAGTAGGGTGGACAAGAAACCGGTTTCCAAGACGAGCAAAACGGGGAAGTAGTGGAATACTGAGCTACTCTCCCCCGGTGATCTTGGCATGATTCCAGCCAGCGCAGGGTGGGCGCCACCCCACCTTGAGGAAATTCCGTTTGCGCTTGTGGCGGGTTTCACCCACCCTATGCCCGGATCGAAAGGAGGCTCTGATGTCCATCCTGTCAAGACTGTTCGGCGGCGGAGGCGGTGGCGCAAAGCGCGAAGCGGCCGAGGCTCCTGTCGAAGACTACCACGGATATCTCATCACGCCCGCCCCGCAGGAAGAAAGCGACGGCTATCGTGTGGGGGCGCGGATCGAGAAGGAGCTGGACGGTGAGGTGAAGGTGCATCATTTCCTGCGCGCCGATGTGCTGCGCGATCGCGACGAGGCGGCGGCGGTATCGCTGCGCAAGGCGAAACAGGTCATCGACGAGCAGGGCGAGCGGATTTTTCGCTGACCGCCGGGTGCGGCACTGCGGCGCGAGCCCTTGCGCGGGGGCGCGGATGCGCCTACTCTCGGGGTAACTTGAAATGGAGGGCGTGTTGTCATGGCGCCCAAGCGTCCGATTGGTGCGGGCGCTATCCCGGAACCGGTCGAGAGCCCCGCGCCGAGCCTGCCGGATCGGACGCCGCTCTACGCGGCGCTCGATCTTGGCACCAACAGTTGTCGCATGCTGATCGCCCGCCCCGAGGGCAGGACGTTTCGCGTGGTCGACAGTTTCTCGAAATCGGTTCAGCTCGGGGCCGGGCTGGAGCGGTCGGGACGTTTGTCGCGCGCCGCGATCTACCGCACGATACAGGCGCTGCGCGTGTGCCGGCAGAAGCTGCGCCGCCACAAGGTCACGAGGATGCGGCTGGTGGCGACGGAGGCGTGCCGCCGCGCGGTGAACGGCGCCGAATTCATGGCCCGGGTGGAGCGCGAGACGGGCCTGACGCTCGACGTGATCCCGACCGAGGAAGAGGCGCGGCTGGCGGTGATTTCCTGCGCGCCGCTGGTGAGCGCGCGCACCGAGCAGCTTCTGGTGGTGGATATCGGCGGCGGCTCGACCGAGCTTGTCTGGATCGACCTGCGCGGCGTGCCCGAGCCCGAGCGCAAGCGTGCCATCATGCGGATGCATATGGGATTCCAGCACAGCGGCGAGGGACCCGCCGCGCGGGTGGTGGACTGGATCAGCGTGCCGCTCGGGGTGGCCACGCTGCGCGAGCAGTTCCGCGATGTCGAGGACGATGCCGCGCGGTTCGCGCTGATGAGCTGGTATTTCGAGGAGAACCTCGCCGAGTTCGCCCCTTACAAGGACGAGCAGAGCCGGGACGGATTCCAGATCGTGGGGACGAGCGGCACCATCACCACGGTGGCGGCGAGTCACCTGGGCCTACGCCGCTATGACCGCAACAAGGTGGACGGGCTCACCATGACCAGCGACGAGATCGACCGCGTGATCCGCTCCTACCTCGCGCTCGGCCCCGCCGGACGGCGGCGCGACCCGCGTATCGGGCAGGACCGGCAGACGCTCATCATGTCGGGCGCGGCGATCCTTCAGGCGTTGCTGCGGTGCTGGCCAACGGACCGGCTCAGCGTGGCCGACCGGGGGCTGCGCGAGGGGATGCTTTATGCGCAAATGGCCGCCGATGGCGTGCTCGAGGACGGAGACGACTGATGGCGAAAGGGCCGGACGGCAAGAACACATCGGGGCGCGGGCAGCGCGACCTGACCGTGAAGGTCAAGACCGCGAGGGGGCGGCGCTCGTCCTCGACGCGGTGGCTGCAGCGGCAGCTCAACGACCCCTACGTAAAGCGCGCGCAGGCCGAGGGTTACCGGGGCCGCGCGGCCTACAAGATCATGGAGCTCGATGACAAGTTTCGCTTTCTCGTGCCGGGCGCGCGGGTGGTCGATCTGGGCTGCGCGCCGGGCGGCTGGTTGCAGGTGGCGGTGCCGCGCATCAACGCGCTGGGCGACCGGTCTGGCAAGCGGCAGGGCCGGATCATCGGCATCGACCTTCAGGAGGTGGAGGCGATCCCCGGCGCCGAGATTCATCAGCTCGATTTCATGGAGGAGGGCGCCGACGCGCAGGTGAAGGCGTGGCTCGGGGGGGGCGCCGACGTGGTGATGTCGGACATGGCGGCGTCAAGCTCGGGGCACAAGCAGACCGACCATCTGCGTATCATCGCGCTGTGCGAGGCGGCGGCCTATCTGGCCTTCGACGTGTTGGCGGAGGGCGGCACGTTCGTGTCGAAGGTACTGGCGGGCGGGGCCGAGGGCGATCTTCAGAAGGTGCTCAAGCAGCGATTCACCAAGGTCGCGAACGTCAAGCCCCCCGCCTCGCGCGCCGACAGTTCCGAGAAATTCGTGGTCGCGACCGGGTTTCGCGGCTGAGGGGCGCAGAGAACCGGCGGGATCGCGGGGGCGGGCTTCGCCGTCGAATTCCGCGCCGGGTCCAAGAACCGAATGGCAACTCCGGGCTAGTCGCGCAGGTCTTGCCCCAGACCGCCTCAGCCATGCGGAGCCGCGCTGCCCATGAGGCTGTGGCCGTTCAACCGGGCGAGGGGGGTGATCGCCGCGTCATTTGCCGTCGGGCGCGCGGCGAGGCGGGCAGCGACGGCGCGGGCCTGCTCCTGCTGGCGCAACAGCTCGAACAGGCGCGCGTGGCGCCGGGGTGTGACCTGGCTGGCGGGCGGTCCTGGCAAATGCAGTCTCCGGTGCTTTGTCGGTGGGGTGATACCGCGGAAAGATGGATTTTCCGTTGCCGTTTGCGGGCAGGATCGTGGCGTGAACCGGTTTGCACCCGGTCCGCATTTGCGGGATAGTCGCGGACGAAATCGTCTGTGCGGAGTCGCCGCGCGGAAAGCAGAGCGAAAGGATGAAGCCATGCGATACGAGGCGCCTTTGAGCGTGGAGGACGCGGTCGCTGCCCTTGCCGGGCAGTCGGGCGCGCATGTTCTGGCGGGCGGCACCGACCTGCTGGTGAAGCTGCGCTCGGAGATGATCGAGCCGGAGATGATCGTCGATATCAAGCGCATCGACGGCATGAAGGACATCCGCGCCGAAGAGGGCGGCTGGCGTATCGGGGCGGCCGTATCGGGGGCCGAGATGTCCGAGCACGAGGCGCTTGTCGCCGACTGGCCCGGCGTGGTCGAGGCAGCAGGACTCATCGGCTCGACGCAGGTGCAGGGGCGCGCGACGCTGGCGGGCAACCTGTGCAATGCCTCGCCGGCTGCCGATTCGGTGCCGGCGATGGTGGCCGCCGGGGCGGTGGCGCGGATCGTCGGGCCGAACGGCACACGCGACCTGGCCGTGATCGACGTGCCGCAGGGGCCGGGCAAGACGGCGCTGGAGCCGGGCGAGTTCATCGCGTCGATCCTGCTGCCCGCGCGCGGGCAGCGGTCGGGCGATGCCTATCTGCGCTTCATCCCACGCACGGAGATGGATATCGCGGTGGTGGGTTGCGGCATCTCGCTTAGCCTTGACGAGGAGGATCGGGTAACAGCGGCGCGGGTCTCGCTTGGCGCGGTCGGTCCCAAGGTGATGCTGGTCGAGAAAGCGGCAGAGGCGATCAAGCGCCGCGTGCTCGACGAGGCGGCGCTGGATGACCTGGCGGCGGCCTGCTCGAAGGCGGCAACACCCATAGACGACAAGCGCGGCACGGTGGATTTCCGCAGGCACGTGGCGGGTGTACTGGCCCGACGCGCGGCGGTGATCGCGGCAAACCGCGCGAAAGGAGATACGGCATGAGCCAGATACACGTCACCACAAAGATCAACGGCGATGAGACCGAGTTCCTCTGCGAACCCGAGGACACGCTGCTCGACGTGCTGCGCGACCGGCTGGGGCTGACCGGCACCAAGGAGGGCTGCGGCACCGGCGATTGCGGGGCCTGTTCGGTGGCCGTGGATGGCCGTCTCGTCTGCTCTTGCCTGATGCTGGGGGCCGAGGCCGAGGGGCGCGAGGTCGCCACCATCGAGGGTATGGCCAAGGGCGATCAGTTGCACCCGTTGCAGCGTAAATTCATCGAGATGGCCGCGCTGCAATGCGGCATCTGCACGCCGGGAATCCTCGTGGCGGCGCAGTCGCTCTTGGAGCGCAACCCCGACCCGAGCGAGGAGGAGGTGCGCTATTGGCTGGCGGGCAACCTGTGCCGCTGCACCGGCTATGACAAGATCATCCGCGCCGTGATGGAAACGGCAGCGGACATGCGGAGGGCGTCGTAATGGCACTGGATGACACCAAGAAAACCCGGGACTTCAAGGTCGTGGGCACGCGCCCCGACCGCCCCGACGGGATCGACAAGGTGACGGGGCGCGCGCGGTTCGGCGCCGACATGGTCCTGCCGGGCATGCTGACGGGGCGCATTCTGCGAAGCCCGCATGCCCATGCGCGGATCAAGCGGATCGACACGTCGAAGGCCGAAGCGCTCTCAGGCGTCAAGGCCGTGGTCACCCGTGCCGATTTCGGCGAGGTGCCCGCGGACGTGGCCGACGTCATGGATAATTGCATGGCGGGCGACAAGGCTCTCTATGACGGCCACGCTGTGGCCGCCGTGGCGGCAAGCAGCCCGGCGGTGGCGCGCAAGGCGCTGAAATTGATCGAGGTGGAATACGAGGTGCTGCCGCACGTCACGGACGTGGACGAGGCGATCAAGCCCGACGCGCCTGTGCTGCACGAGGGGCGGCAGCAGGAAACCGTGCCCGGGGGCATGTCCGCCAACGTGATCGCGCGCTCGGAATTCGGGCATGGCGATATCGAGGCGGGGCTGAAACAGGCCGACCGCGTGGTCAAGCGCACCTACCGGACGGCGGCCACCCATCAGGGCTATATCGAGCCGCATGCGTGTCTTGCCACCATGGGGCCGGACGGCAAGGCCGATCTGTGGGTTTGCACCCAAGGGCACTACATGGTGCGCAACACCTGTGCCGCGATCCTCGGGATGGAGCAGGGGCAGCTGCGCGTCACCGCATCGGAAATCGGTGGTGGGTTCGGCGGCAAGACGGTGGTGTTTCTGGAGCCGGTAGCGCTGATGCTGGCCAAGAAATCGGGCCGTCCGGTCAAGATGGTGATGAGTCGCTCCGAAGTGCTGCGCGCTACCGGGCCGACGTCTTCGACCTCGATTGATGTGAAAATCGGCATGACCAAAGTCGGCAAGATCACCGCCGGGTTCGCCGAGTTGCGCTATCAGGGCGGGGCCTATCCGGGATCGCCCGTCGACATGGGCGCGATGTCCGGCTTTGCACCCTATGATCTGGAGAACGTCAAGACTGTCGGGTGGGACGTGGTCACCAACCGGCCCAAGGCCGCGGCTTACCGCGCGCCGGGCGCGCCGATGGCGGCGTTCGCCATCGAGAGCGCGATCGATGAGGCAGCCAAGGGCTTTGGCCTCGACCCGCTGGAAGTGCGGCTGATGAACGGGGCGGACGAGGGCACCAAGGCGTCCTACGGCCCGACCTATCCTGCCATCGGCCTCAAGGCGACGCTGGAGGCGGCGAAATCGCATCCGCACTGGTCCGCGCCGCTGAGCGAAAATCAGGGCCGGGGCGTGGCCTGCGGCTTCTGGTTCAATTTCGGCGGCGATACCTGCGTGAGCCTCAACATCACGCCGGACGGCACCGTGACCGTGTCGGAGGGCAACCCCGATATCGGCGGCTCGCGCGCGTCGATGACGATGATGGCCGCCGAGGAGCTTGGCATCCCCTACGATCAGGTGCGGACGATCATCGCCGATACAGGATCGCTCGGGCAGAACGAGGTGACGGACGGAAGCCGCGTGACCTTTGCCGTGGGGCTGGCGACCATCAAGGCCGCACAGGCCGCAAAGGCGGAAATGTGCCGCCGCGCGGCGATGATCTGGGGCATTGACGAAGAGGCCGTGGAATGGGAAGACGGCGCGGCACGGCCTGCCGGGCCCAATGCGGGGAAATTCCCGCCCATGACCCTCAAGGAGATCGCCGCCATCGCCTCCAACACCGGCGGGCCGATTGCCGGGCATCACGAGGTGAATGCCGAAGGCGCGGGGGTGAGCTTTGCCACGCATATGGTGGATGTGGAGCTCGACCCCGACACCGGCTCGACGAAAATCCTGCGCTACACGGTGTTTCAGGACGCCGGCAAGGCGGTGCATCCCTCCTACGTCGAAGGCCAGTTCCAGGGCGGGGCTGTGCAGGGCATCGGCTGGGCGCTGAACGAGGAATATATCTATGGCAAGGATGGCATCCTGCAGAATGCCGGGTTCCTCGATTATCGCATCCCGGTGGCCTCGGACCTGCCGATGATCGACACCGTGATCCTTGAGATCCCCAATCCGGGGCATCCCTACGGCGTGCGCGGGGTGGGGGAGACCTCCATCGTGCCGCCACTCGCGGCCATCGCCAACGCGGTGTCGGCGGCGGCGGGCGTGCGGATGACGCAACTGCCGATGTCGCCGCCGCGCGTGCTGGCGGCGTTGCAGGCGCAAGCGGACGGCTGATGGTCGAAGTTGTGCTCTGGGGCTCGCTCGCCGATCAGGCCGAGGGCGCGCGCAAGGTGGAGATCAAAGCGGCCACCTTGCGCGAGTTGCTCGACGGGCTGGGGGAGAAATTCCCCGGCCTGCGCCCGGAACTGGAGCGCGGCGTGTCGGTCTCCATCGACGGACGCATCTACAATGACAGCTGGTTTCAGCCCATCGCCGAGGATAGCGAGGTGGTGCTGCTCAAGCGGCTCAAGGGGGGGTGAGCGGCGCGCGCATCTTTCCGCATGGGCCAACGGCCAAGAAAATTTAAAATTTTCTTATCCGGAATTTTTTCAAAATTCCGCTCGCACACTTGGATGCGGATCGCGCCCCTTAACCCGCCACCGAGGCCGCGCGGATGCTGTCGATGGAGGCCGCGAGCGTGGCGTTGAACGCGTCGTCGGACTGATCCGCCGACAACCCCTCGGTCAGTGCGCGGCTGAAGCTGGCGATCACGCCACGGTTCTGCGCAAGGCGCTCGTTGGCCTCGTTGCGGCTGTAACCGCCCGAGAGCGCCACCACGCGCAGCACGCGCGGGTGATTGACCAGCGCCTCGTAGAGATTGGGTGCCTCCGGCAGGGTCAGCTTGAGCATCACCTCCTGATCCTGCGGCAACGCATCCAGCTGTGCCAGGATCGCGCTGCGCAGCACCTCTTCGGCCTCGGCCTTGTCGGCGATGGAGATGGTCACTTCCGGCTCGATGATCGGCACGAGGCCGTGGCCAAGGATCTGGTGCGCCACCTCGAATTGCTGGTTCACGTTGGCGGCGATCCCGGTGGCATCGGCAGCGTCGATGACCGAGCGCATCTTGGTGCCGAAGATACCCGCCGCCGCGCCGCGTTCCAGGAGCGCGTCGAGATCGGGCATCGGCTTCATCAGGCGCACGCCGTTCTCGGGTTCTGCAAGCCCCTTGTCCACCTTGAGGAACGGCACGACGCCCCGCTCTTCCCACAGGTAGCGCGCCGACGGTTTGCCGCCGATCTCGCGATCCATCGTCATCTCGAACAGGATCGCGCCCAGCACCTTGTCGCCGGTAAAGGCCGGGGCCTGCGCGATGCGCGCACGCATGGCGTGCACGAGGTCGAACATCTCGGCCTCGGTGGAATAGCGGTCATCGGGAATGCCGTAGAGGCGTAGCGCCTTGGGGGTAGAGCCGCCGGACTGGTCGAGCGCGGCGATGAACCCCTCGCCCGCGCGAATCCTGGCTGCTTGATCTGCTTTCGACATGAAAATGCTCCGCCCTCGTTCTGTCCCGGGCGCGGCCCCGTGCCGCGCTGGTGCCGCTTCTAGGCGAGGGCGCGGAGCGTTGCAATTCTGGTGGCGCTAACATCGCGCCGGGTTTGGCACTGGCACGCGAAAACCCGCGCTATCCCACCGCCACGATCAGAACCGAGGCCAGCAACAGCACAGCGAAGGCGATGTTCACGGCGCGCGCAGTGCGGGGACTGCGCATGAGCCCGGCCATCCCGGCGCCGAGCAACAGCCAAAATATGTTGACCGTGCAGATGACCGCCAATGCGAGCCCGGCTTTCCAGAGCCCGTCACGTATGGCGTTCCCGGCTACCAGTACGTGACCGGAAAATAACGCGGCCATCGCAGCATAGGCTTTGGGGTTGGCCAGCGACAGGATGATTCCCTCGTACCAACGAGGCCCGGCCTCAGGCGCCAGCCTGCCAATCTCCGGCAGGGGCGGCGCCGTGGCGATGCGCCAGGCGAGGTAGAGGAAATAGGCCGCGGCCAATCCGGTCACGACCGGAGAAATTCCCGGCAGCGTCATGATGGCCCCGGATATGCCGGTTCCCACAATCGCGATCACCAGCACCATGCCGATGGTCAGCCCCATCAGATATGCCACCCCGCGCCGCCGCCCGAACGAGGCCCCGACCCCGGCAAGGCTCAGCGTGTTGGGCCCGGGGCTGCCGGTCAGCGCGAAGGCCGCGATCAGGAAGGACCAGAGCGCATCCATCGCCGCCGGCCCGCCTCAGACGTGAAGCGCCGCAACGCCGGGCAGGTCCTTGCCCTCCATCCATTCGAGGAACGCGCCACCGGCGGTGGAGATGTAGGTGAAATCCTCCGCCGCCCCGGCGCGGTTGAGCGCCGAGACTGTGTCGCCGCCACCCGCCACAGAGACAAGCCGCCCTTCGCGGCTGAGCCTGGCCGCGTGGCGCGCGGCGGCGTTGGTCGCGGCATTAAAAGGCGCGATCTCGAACGCGCCGAGCGGGCCATTCCAGATCAGCGTTTTGGCGGCATCGAGTGCCGCGGTGATGCGCGCCACCGCCTGTGGACCCGCGTCGAGGATCATCGCATCCGGCGGGCAGGCATGGGCCCCTGTTACCTCATGTGCTGCCCCTTCGGCGAATTCGCGTGCCACGACCACATCGGCGGGCAGCAGGATCTCGCAGCCCGCCGCCCCGGCCTTGCGCATGATGTCGCGCGCCGTGGCACCCATGTCGCGCTCGCAGAGTGAGCGGCCCACGTCGAGCCCCATCGCGGCGAGGAAGGTGTTGGCCATACCACCGCCGATCACGAGGGTATCGACCTTTTCCACGAGGTTGCCCAGCAGATCGAGCTTGGTCGAGACCTTGGCGCCGCCCACCACCGCCACCACCGGGCGGGCGGGATTGCCGAGCGCCGCCTCGAGCGCCTGCAACTCCGCCTGCATCAGGCGGCCCGCGCAGGCGGGAAGCAGGTGCGCGAGCGCGGTGGTCGAGGCGTGCGCGCGGTGCGCCGCCGAGAAGGCATCGTTGCAATAGACGTCGCCGAGCGCGGCGAGACGGGTGGCGAAATCGGGGTCATTGGCCTCTTCGCCGGGGTGAAAGCGGATGTTTTCCAGCAGCAGCACGTCGGCGGCACGGGCCTCCTCGGTGAGGTTCTCGGCCCCCTCCAGTGTCTCGATCAGGCGCACGGTGCGGCCCAGGGTCGCCTCGAGCGCGGGCACCGTGACGCGCAGCGACATGCCCGGCACGACCTTGCCCTTGGGCCGGTCGAAATGGGCGATCAGCATGGGCTTGCCGCCGCGGTCGAGAATGTCGCGGATCGTCGGCTTGATGCGCTCGATTCGCGTGGCGTCGGTCACCGTGCCGTTTTCGACCGGCACGTTGATATCCACGCGCACCAGTACGCGCTTGCCCGCGATCTCCATTTCGTCGAGGGTTTTCCAGCTCATGGCGCGGGCGCCTCCCTGATGATCGGTATGTCGTGCCCCTATTGGCGCGGGGGGGCGGCGGCGTCAACCTGCGCGCTTGGCATCGGCACGCGTTCGTCTTAGGTAACGGGGAAGTTTACAAAAAGGAGCGCCCGATGGCCGAGATCAAGGACCCCGAGAACACCATCCTGATGGAGCTGAAGGACGGCACGGTCACTATCGAGCTCATGCCGGCGATTGCACCGGGGCATTGCGAACGGATGAAGGAGCTGGCGCGCGCGGGAAAGTACGACAACGTCGCCTTTCACCGCGTGATCGACGGGTTCATGGCGCAGACCGGCGACGTGCAGCACGCCAACATGGAGAATGACTACAACCCGCGCCGCGCCGGGACCGGCGGCAGCGAGTTGCCCGACCTCAAGGCCGAGTTCTCCAAGATCCCGCATGATCGCGGCACGCTGGGGGCGGCGCGCAGCCAGAACCCGAATTCCGCCAACAGCCAGTTCTTCATCAATTTCAAGGACAACCATTTCCTCAACGGGCAATACACGGTCTATGGAAGGGTGATTTCCGGCATGGAGCATGTCGATGCGATCACCAAGGGCGAGCCGCCCGCCAACCCCGACCGGATGATCAGCGTCAAGGTGGCCGCCGATGCGTAAACTCGTCCTTGCCTTCACCCTGTTGACCAGCCCGGCGCTGATGGTCTTTTCTGGCGCGCCGACAGGCGCGACCGGCCTCAAGATCGAGGTGGCCGGAGAGGCCAACGGCACCGTTACCGTTGATCTCTTTGAGGACGTGGCCCCCAACCACGTGGCGCAGATCACCGCGCTGGCCGAAGAGGGGGCCTATGACGGCGTGGTGTTTCACCGCGTGATCGACGGCTTCATGGCGCAGACCGGCGACGTCGAGTTTGGCCGCCTCGAGGGTGGCGACATGGCGATGGCGGGTACGGGCGGCAGCGACCGGCCCGATCTGAAGGCCGAATTCTCCGACGAGCCGTTCGAGCGTGGCGTGATCGGCATGGCGCGCTCGCGCGATCCCGACAGCGCCAATTCGCAGTTCTTCATCATGTTCGCCCCGGCCCCGCACCTGAACGGTCAATACACCGTCGTCGGGCGCGTGATCGACGGGATGGACGTGGTCGATGCCATCAAGCGCGGACGCGGCCAGAACGGCGCGGTGATCGGGCGGCCCGACGCGATGACCAAAGTCACCGTCACCGAGTGAGCCTGCCGGTGCCCATCTCCGCGCCGCGCGCGCTTGCGCCTGGGCTCTGGGCGCTGGAGGGCGCGCATGTGGAGTGGCGGATGGGCGTGCCGGTGCCGTTGCGCACGGTGGTGGCGCGGCTATCGGGCGGGGCGCTGTGGATTCATGCGCCGGGACCGCTTTTGCCCGACCTTGCGGCATGGCTGGAAGACGAGGGTCGCGTGGCGCATCTCGTGGTGCCCGCCGCGCCGGACCTGCCGTGGCTGGACGACTGGCAGGCCGCGTATCCGGCGGCGCGGGTGTGGCGCGGGGCAGAGATGTCCGAGGCCCCGTGGCGACGCGAGATCCGGCCGCTCAGCGCCTCGGGCACCGATTGCGAGACCGTGTTCCTGCACCGCGAGAGCCGGTCGGTGATCCTGTCGCGGCTGGTGATGGCGGTCGAGACCGCGCCGCTGCCACCCTGGGCGCGGGTTCTGGTCTGGCTCGCGGGAATCGACGACAGCGATGGCAAGCCACCACCCGGTCTGACGGGGCGCTTGGGCGGGCGTGGAGCGGTAGGCGATCTGGTCGACAAGGTGCTCGACTGGGGGCCGGAGCGGCTGATCCTCACGCATGGACGCTGTTACGAGACCGACGCGGCAGGCGAATTAAGGCGCGCCATGCGCCGGATCATGCGTGACCGGCTCTGGGACCGGGCGCTGACCGAGGCGAGGCGACGCTGACGGGTAGTCACATTCGCGTGGGCGGGGCTGGTTCGAATCCTGCGAAGTGCGCATCCTTGTGTTAACGTCCTTGCGTGGAGGAGCGCCCCGATGCCCCGCCTTTTTACCCTTCTTGCGGTCTTGTTGCTCGGTGCACCGCTCGCCCATGCCAACCCGTCGCAATGGCAGGCCGAGTGGCCGCAAACCGATTTCTCGCGAACCAGCATCGACGACTGGTCCGAGATCATGTCGGGCGGGCCGCCCAAGGACGGCATCCCCGCCATCGACGATCCGCAATTCCTGCGTGCGGATGATGCAGGCGGCTTGAGGGGGCGCGAGCCGGTCATCACGGTCGAGATCGAGGGGGCCGAGCCGCGCGCCTACCCGATCCGCTACTTGATGTGGCACGAGATCGTCAACGACACCGTGGGAGGCGTGCCGGTGGCCGTCACCTATTGCCCGCTGTGCAATTCCGGCATGACCTTTGACCGGCGGGTGCAGGGCCGGGTGCTGAGCTTCGGCGTCTCGGGCAAGCTGCGCCATTCCGACATGGTGATGTATGACCGCCAGACCCAGAGCTGGTGGCAGCAGGCCGTGGGCCGGGGGATCGTCGGCGAGATGACCGGGGTCGAACTGCGCCATCTGCCCACGTGGATGGAAAGCTGGGACCAGTACCGCGCGCGCAATCCGCAAGGGCTGGTGATGGCCGAGCCCGCCTATAACCGCTCCTACGGGCGCAATCCCTACCGCGGGTATGACAGGTCCACGCGGCCCTTCCTCTACAACGGCGAAAACCCACCGCACGGTATCCCGCCGCTGGAGCGCGTGGTGCGGGTGGGCAACCGGGCCTGGCCGCTGACGCGCATCCGCGACGAAGGCGGCGTGCGCGAGGCAGGTGTGACCATCAGCTGGGAAGAAGGACAGGCCTCGGCGCTGGATCGTGGCGTCATCTCGGAGGGTCGCGAGGTGGGCACCGTGCGGGTGAGCGACGGGCAGGGGCGCGACGTGCCCCATGACGTGATGTTCGCCTTTGCCTTTCATGCGTTCTGGCCCGATGGCAAGTGGATGGTGCGGTAAGGCGCAGGGCGCGCGGGTATTGGTCTATTCCTGCCATTCGCCTCCCGCCCCGCGCGGAACAAGGCGTGCTTGCACGCCGCCGCGCGAGCGCCAGCCCGCCCCCCGGGCTGGCGATTGGGTAACGCTGGTGCAAAGCTCTGATATCTCTTGGGAACTCGGACATAAAGTGCGGCAGGCCAACCGGTGCATCGCCATCCCGCGGGCTGGTGCTCGCGCGGCTCATCACCGGATGGTTCAAGGTCCCCTCCAGGCCATTCGCTTCCTTTCCTCCCTACAGACGGAAACGCGGCGCTTGACTTCCCCTCGCCCCGCCGCCATATGCAACGCAACCGACATTTCCTGCCGCGTGAGCAGCACGGCCCCGAGGGGGCGTTCTTCATGAAATGTCGCGGATATGTTCCCAAAATCACGCGTGGGGCCAAACACCTGTCGGAAGTCGGGGGGCAATCGGCCCGTTGTCTTTGCTCGGCAGGTGCAACCACGATGACCGGGCGGTGTTCGCACCGCCTGCACCGGGCTTTGGGCATATGCCCCGGCCCCCGAAAGGACACGAATTGAACCTCTTCGACGAAATGGGCCTGCCCAAGTCGCTGACCGCCAAGCTGGCGGCGCAGAACATCACCGAGCCGACGCCAATCCAGACCCACGCCATCCCCCATGCGCTTAACGGCCATGACGTGATGGGGCTGGCGCAGACTGGCACCGGCAAGACCATGGCCTTTGGCCTGCCGCTGGTCACGCGGTTGATGGAGGCGCCGGGCCGGCCCGAGCCCAAATCCGTGCGCAGCCTGATCCTCGCGCCGACCCGAGAGCTGGCCGGCCAGATCCGCGACGCGCTGATGACGCTGGTCAAGGACAGCCCGATCAAGATCGGTCTGGTGGTTGGTGGCGCCTCGATCAATCCGCAGATCAACCGGCTGGCGCGCGGCACCGATATCCTGGTGGCGACGCCCGGGCGGCTGCTTGACCTCATCGACCGGCGCGCGCTGCGCCTTGATGCGGCGGAGTTCCTGGTGCTCGACGAGGCCGACCAGATGCTTGACCTGGGCTTCATCCACGCGTTGCGGCGCATCGCCGGGCTGTTGCCCGCCGAGCGCCAAACCATGCTGTTTTCAGCCACCATGCCCAAGCAGATGGAAGAGATCGCGTCCAGCTACCTGCGCAATCCCCGCCGCGTGCAGGTGAGCCCGCCGGGCAAGGCGGCCGACAAGGTCTCGCAGGCGGTGCATTTCGTCGCCAAGGCCGCGAAACCCGACCTGCTGATCGAGTGCCTCGACAAGCATCGTGACGAATTGGCGCTGGTCTTCGGCCGCACCAAGCACGGCTCTGACAAGCTTGCCCGCAGGCTTGAACAGGCCGGCTTCGCGGTGGCGGCGATCCACGGCAACAAGAGCCAAGGCCAGCGCGAGCGCGCGCTTGCCGCGTTCCGCGACGGGCGCGTGCGGGTGCTGGTGGCGACGGACGTGGCGGCACGCGGGCTCGACATCCCGGCGGTCACCCATGTCTACAACTACGAGCTGCCCAACGTGGCGGAGAACTACGTCCACCGCATCGGGCGCACCGCGCGCGCCGGACGCGAGGGCACGGCGATCGCGTTCTGCGCCCCCGACGAGATGGGCGAGTTGAAGGATATCCAGAAGGCCCTCGGCACCACCATCCCGGTGGCCTCTGGCCGTGCCTGGGAGGTGTTGCCCGACCCCAAGGCCAAGCCTTCGGGCCGCGGCGGTCCGCGCCGGGGTGGCGGCTCCAAGCCCGGTGCCCATGCGGGCGAAGGTGCCAAGCCAGGCGGCCAGCGCCGCAGACGGACGCGCCGCGCCGCCTGAGCGCTACTTGATCAGGGCGATCACCTCGCGAAAGCGTGGGTGGTCGGCCCCGCCCAACCATTCGAATATCACCATCTCGGTGGTCACGAGCGCGGCACCCTGCTGCGTCATGCGCGCCAGCGCCGCGTCCCGATCGACGGGCGCGCGCGACCCGGTGGCGTCCGCGACCACCGCCACCTCGCGCCCCGCCGCGATCAGCCCCAGCACGGTCTGGAGCACGCAGACATGTGCCTCGCATCCCGCCACGACGATGCGCCTGTCGGGCGCGATCCGCGTGGCGAGCCCGGTCTCCGGGCACGCGTCGAAGCGGGATTTCGCCAGCACCTCTTCGCCCGGCTGCGGAGCGAGGTCCGGCACGGTGTGGCCGAGCTTTTCGGGGATCTGCTCGGTATAGCTGCGCGGAACATCCATAAGCCGCGCCCCGCGAAGCAACTTGACCGCCTGCGCGGTTACCTTCTCACCCTCATGGATGGCGGGCATGAGCCGCGCCTGGAAATCGACGAGCAGAAGATGCGTGCGGGAGGAGGACAGGATGGACATGCAAGCGATGATAGGGCACCGCGCGCGTGGTCGACAAGGTAGGGCGTGAGCAGGCGCGGCGGCTTGCGCCCCGATTCCGCGTCAGGGCCAATGAGCGGAAGGCGGGAACGGGCCAGACGTGACCCAGCCCCGCTCAGCGCCCCGTCAGCCGCCATTCACCCGTGCCGTGGTCGAACCTGACGAGGCGGCGCGCGCGCCGTCCGGGACGGGTGCGCTTGACGTATTGGCGATAGAGCAGCGCGGCGAGCCGCTCCCACAGGGCAGGGCGGCGGCGCAGGGCGCGCAATTCGCGCCGGTAGGCGCCGGGCTCCTGCTTGGACAATTGTCCCGGCTCGACGGTGAAGGAGCCGATATGGGTGTCGATCACGTAGAGCTCGTGGTTTCCCGCGAAGCTGCGCCACAGAAGGTAATCGCCCGCCAGACGGCAGGCGGCGAGGCGATCGCGATCAACCTCGGCGTTGAGCGCGCTGCGCCATAGCGTGCTTTCCTGCTGAAGCACGGTGAGCCGCGTGCCATACATGCCGCAGTCGAAGAAACGCCGCAGGAACGGGTGGGGCAGGCGGCAGTTGATGATCTGCCCGGCGGCGTTGCGCGTCACCTCCTGCCCGGTGATCCACGCGATATCGGGATAGCGCGTGAGCACCTCCGCCGACACGGCAAAGGCGTGCGGATCGAGCGCCTCGCCTGCAGGTAGATAGCCGGTCACGTCCCCGCCCGCGCGCGCCAGCCCCCGCGCCAGCGCGTCATACATGCCGCCATCGGGTGCGGAGACGATCTCGATGCGCGGATCGTCGAGGGCCGCGACCCGTGCACAGGTATCGTCGGTCGAGGCCCCGTCCATGACCAGCACCGACAGCCGCGCCGTGCCCTCGGCCAGTGCGCTCTGTGCGCGCAGGCTCTCGATGGTGCGGGTGATCTTGTCACCGCCGTTGAAAACGGGAATCACGATGAAAAAATGCATCCCGGCGCCTCCGTTCATCCGGTGCCGGCGATGCGGTCTAGCAAGGCCGTGTTGCTTTGCGACGCTGCACGCAGCACGCGGCGCATATGGGTGCGTGAACCCGGCAAAAGCTGCGCGAGAAGGCGCGCCATGATCCGGCGCTGTAACGTGTCGCCGTACCGTCCGCGCCCGATGCGCGAGAGCGCGGCGACGTGATCGCTGACCCACGGGTCTTTGCGCATTTCTGCCGGTGTCTCACGGAGCAGCCTCAGGAATTCCCGCCCCGCGCGGATGTGGTGTCGCTTGTCCCAGCGGCCCTCGTGGTCGAGGTGCCAGACGGTCACGCCCGTGCCAGAGAAGGGCTGCGCCCCGCGCCAGAGCAGCGCCAGCGGCAGGTAGTGATCCCACCACGGCATGCCGAAGATCAGCGCGCCCGTGTCCAGACCGTCGAGCGCGTCGCGGCCCGCCCCCAGCAGGTCGATTCCACCATCGTAGCGCGCGGCCGAGGGACGCTTGTCCCCGTCGTGATCGCGCCGCCGCACGCCCACGGCCTGCATCGGGCCGAGCGCGGCGAGCCGGTCGCGCGTTGCGTTGGTCATCTCGAGCTCGATATCGGCGTTGACGATGAACACGCGCTCGGTCGAGACGCGGCGCGCGGCATCCAGAAGATCGGAGAGGAACACGTGCGGGCGGCCCGTGATCGCGGCTGCGTCGCGCGGCACGCGCACCACCTCCACCCCGAGTTCGGCGATGAGCGGGTGCAGCTCCTCGGCCTCGGAATTGACGGTGACGGGATCGAAGCCGCAGTCGCGCCAGGACTGGACGCAGCGCGCGAGGTAATCGTTGCCGATTTCATGCCCGTCCCTGTCCTTGCGTGAGAAGACTGGCGGAATGGACGTGACGATGGGGGTGCTCATGACGGCCGCCGGGCGAAAGGAAACGGGACTTGCTCTGCCTATGGCAGACTAGGCCGTTTCCGGCAAGGCGGCGCTGTCTCTCACTCTTGCGCGCGCATCAGCATGCCAAAGAGGTCGCGCGGGTCGTCGGGGTCGGCCAGCAGGTCGAGATCGCGGTAATAATCGGTGCCGCCAATATGGTCGCGGATATAGCGCAGGGCGCTGAAATCCTCGATGGCGAAGCCGACGCTGTCAAAGAGCGTGATCTGTTCCGCGCTCGTGCGCCCCGGAACCTCGCCCGCCAGCACGCGCCAGAACTCGGTCACCGGGTGGTCGGCGTCGAGCTGCTGGATCTCGCCCTCGATGCGGGTCTGCTCGGGGTATTCCACGAAGATCGACGAGCGGTGCAGGATCGCCGGGGCCAGCTCGGTCTTGCCCGGGCAGTCGCCGCCGATGGCGTTGATATGCACGCCCGATCCGACCATGTTGTCGCTGAGGATGGTGGCGTATTGCTTGTCGGCGGTGCAGGTGGTGATGATCTGTGCGCCTTCCATCGCGGCCTCGGCGCTGCGGCATGTCACCACCTCGAGCCCCATGCCCGAGAGGTTGCGCGCGGCTTTTTTGGTGGCGGCGGCGTCGATGTCGTAGAGCCGCACGGATTTCAGCCCCACCAGCGCCTTCATCGCGAGACTCTGGAATTCGGACTGCGCGCCCGCGCCGATCATCGCCATCGTGTCGGAGCCTTTGGGCGCCAGGTGGCGGGCCACCATCGCCGAGGTGGCCGCCGTTCTGAGCGCGGTGAGCACGGTCATCTCCGACAGCAGCACCGGGTAGCCGTTGCCGACATTCGCCAGCAGCCCGAAGGCGGTGACGGTCTGCAATCCGGCCTTGGTGTTCTTGGGGTGACCGTTCACGTACTTGAACCCGTAGACCTCGCCGTCGGAGGTCGGCATCAGCTCGATCACCCCCTCCTCGGAATGCGAGGCGATGCGGGGGGTCTTGTCGAACAGGTTCCAGCGGCGGAAATCGGCCTCGATGTACTCGGCCAGGCCGCGCAGCATTGGCTCCATGCCGATATGGTGGACAAGCTTCATCATGTGATCGACCGAGACGAAGGGCACGTAGGCCTTCTCGGAGGGGGCAATTGTCATGGGTCTCTCCTCAGCTATAGGCGCGGGTCACGCGGTCGAAGACGCGGCGGCCGAGCGCCGAGGCGGCGAGATCGACCATCACCTGTGCGGTGCGGCCGCGGTCGTCGAGAAACGGGTTGAGCTCTACCAGGTCGAGCGAGGTGAGAAGGCCGCTGTCGCTGACCATCTCCATCACCAGGTGCGCCTCGCGGATGGTGGCACCGCCGGGCACGGTGGTGCCCACGGCGGGCGCGAAGGAGGGATCGAGGAAATCCACGTCGAGCGAGACATGAAGCGCGCCCTGCGCCTTCTCGACATCCTCGAGGAACTCGGTCAGCGGGCGGGCGATCCCGCGTTCGTCGATCTCGCGCATGTCGTGGGTGCGGATCGCGGTCCCGGCGAGGGTCTCGCGTTCCGCGCCATCGACCGAGCGCAGCCCGATCATGCAGATATTCTCCTGCGGCACCGGGTTGGCCACGGACGGGAAGCCGTGAAATCCCTCGCGCCCGGTGACATAGCCGATGGGCGTGCCATGCAGGTTGCCAGAGCCGGTGGTTTGCGGTGTGTGGATGTCGCTGTGCGCGTCGAGCCAGAGGATGAATTGCGGGCGTCCTTCCGCGGCGGCGTTGTTGGCCACGCCGGCGATGGAGCCGAGCGACAGGCTGTGATCGCCGCCCAGAAAGATGGGCAGCCCCTGCGCGGCGGCGCTTTCTCCGGCCTGTGCGAGTGCCGCGGTCCAGCCCGCGGTCTCGGCGGGGGCGTGCACATGGGGGGGCATCTGCGGCGGGGCGGTGGCGTCGGCGGGCTCCACGTTGCCCAGATCGCGCACGGTGAGGCCAAGCTCGGCAAGCTGTTCGGCGAGCCCTGCGGTGCGGTAGGCATCGGGGCCCATCAGGCAGCCGCGCCGGGCCTTGCCACTGTCGACCGGCGCGCCGACAAGCAAGATATCCTTGGGGGGCATAAGCGTCTCCTTCGTGTCTTTGAGAAGGGTTTGGCTCCGAATCGGGTTGATTTGAAGCGGGTATTTTGCACTTATCGGGCGTAGTTCCTGCGAAACGAATGCAAAAGGCTTCGATATGGACGATACGGACCGACGCCTGCTATCGGCGCTGCGCCACGATGCGCGTGCTTCGCTCTCCGATCTTGCGCTCGGCCTTGGCGTGTCACGAACTACCGTGCGGGCGCGGATCGAGCGGCTTCAGGCGAAGGGCGAGATCGTCGGCTTTACCGTGGTGCTCCGCGGCGACACGCTACGCGACCCGGTGCGCGGGCTGATGATGCTGGGGATCGAGGGGCGCGGCACCGATCGGATCATCCGCCAATTGGGCGGGCTTGCGGCGGTGCGTGCAATCCACACCACCAACGGGCGCTGGGACCTGATCGTGGAGATCGGCACCGACACGCTGGAGGCGCTCGACCGGGTGCTGGCGCAGATCCGCCGCTTCGACGGCATCGCGAGTTCCGAGACCAGCCTGCTGCTCAATACGTGGAAATCGGGGGGGTAGGGGGTGCCGGATGGCTTCGAGCGGACGCTTGCAGCCTGATCCCAATGCGCGTCCTGCCCGACGCTGCATCAAACCAGCCGCCCTCCTTATCCCGACATTCAGCGCGCGCGCAGCGCCATCACCCAGATCGCGGCGAGGCCCAGCGACACCACCATGTTCCAGCTCGCCATCGACAGGCCCCACATCTCCCACGGCACCTCGTCGCAGCGCACCAGTGGCGCGGCCATGATCTGGTCGAACAGGTCCTCGCTGCTCATGCCGCCCACCGGGCCGCCCGTGCAATCCGAGGGCCCCAGCCACCAGCCGCGCTCAACACCCGTGTGGTATCCGCCGATTCCGGCGGTGGCGAGCGCCGCCAGCGCGCCGAGCGCCGCCATCAACGCGGGCCACGCCACCAGCGCCACAAGTCCGAGGACAATGGCCGCGCCGTGCGGCCAGCGCTGCCAGATGCATAGCTTGCATGGCGCCATGCCGCCCAGATGCTGGAACGCCAGCGCGCCCAGCAAGAGCGCGGCGGAGCCACTGGCGGCGAGGAGGATGAGGGTTTTTTGTCTGGTCATGGCATCACAGATAGCGCGTAAGGAGAAAGCCGCCAAACAGCAGCACGACAAAGACGATGGTCAAAAGCCCGAGGCGGCGCTCGATGAAATCGCGGATCGGAGCGCCGAACTTCCACAACAGCCCCGCCACGAGGAAAAAACGCACCGCGCGGGCGAGGATAGAGGTGGCGACAAAGGTGCCGAGCGGCATCCCCGTCCAGCCCGACATGATGGTAATGACCTTGTAGGGGAAGGGCGTGACGCCCGCCGTCAGCACCGCCCAGAAGCCGAAATCGTTGAACCGCGTGTTGAAAGCGTCCATCGCCTCGCCCTTGCCGAGGGCGGCGAGGATCGGCTGTCCGATGCTGTCGTAGGCGAAGGCGCCGATGGCATAGCCCAGCATCCCCCCCAACACAGACGAGACCAGCGCAACGGCGGCGATGAGCCACGCCCGCGAGGGCCGTGCGAGGATCATCGGAATCATCAGCACATCAGGCGGGATCGGGAACACCGAGCTTTCGGCGAAGGAGATGACGGCGAGCACCCACAGCGCGCGCGGGTGGTCTGCCATGCGGATCGTCCAGTCGTAGAGCGCGCGCAGCATCGGCTGTCCTCGGGATCGGGTTGCGCCGAAACAGCATGGCCGCCCGGTCCGGTCAAGCCCTTTCACAGGCGCATGCAGCCTCTGGACGCGGGCCGCGGGCTCGGCTAGAGACAGGTCGGACGCGGGTGTGGCGGAATGGTAGACGCGAGGGTCTCAAACACCCTTTCCGCAAGGAGTGTCGGTTCGAGTCCGACCACCCGCACCAATCCTTTGGGGCCTACCGCCTTCGGCTACCTGAGGCCGGGTGATCGCGCTCCGCTCAAACGAAAAAGGCGGCACCTGTGCGCCGCCTTGCCGTCATGCCAGACATATGATCGCCTACCGGCCCCAGGAACGCACCGGGCCGCAATCCATATGCACGAAATTCGACCGCGAATACCGGCCCACACCGCCGCCCTGACAGGCCAGCGCGGCACGGTACACCTGTTCGACCGAGCGGCTGCCGAGGCGCAGATCGGCCGCTTGACCGATGATGTGGCGCGAATTCTTGGCCACCCCGCTGGAGCGGCGGCGCAGCATGGCGTTGGTCTGCGGGCTGCGATACCCACTGAGCAGGGTGTAGGATTCGTTCACATCGAGCAGGTTGTGGCTGGCGGCCATGATGTCGACGGCGCGGCGATCGATCACGCGGGTCTGATCGGTGCGCCAGTCGCGCATGAAAAGCGTGATTTCATTGAGCGCCTCGGGGATGTAGTCGCCCTCGACCCAGTATATCGTGTCGAGCCGTTCGCCCGTGCGTGGCGACACCATCCGAAGCCGCCGGATATCGCCGGCACCCCGTAGAAAACCGGCCGCATTGGTGAAGGTCGGGGCTGCGGTAATCGCCGTCGCGGCGAAAGCCGCAAGCAAGCCGCGCCGTGAAATTCCCGTCGAGCTGAAGTCTGCCATTGATAAGTGCGCCTGTCCCGTCGCCTGCCTTGAGCCGCTTTAGCGCGACCCGTGCTGTCCCCAGATGTACGGATTTTATGGCATATCGAGAATCATCAACCAACCCCCGATTCGACATATTGTGTCACGCGCAAGGGTTTCGGCGGGATTTCGCGCATCTTTGCGAAATGCGTGGCCAAAATGCGACCCCGCCGCCCGATCATCCCCGCTTCACGCCGATTTTCTTCCCTGTGACGCGAAAGTGTTAGGGAAGAATTGAGATATTTCCATATTCTTGGCTATAATTTCGTTGGCTAACATGAAGATGGTCGGTTTGTTTGAAGGGGATTGAGATGCCAGAGGGTTTGTCTCGCACGTGGCTCGGGATCGGGCTCGGCCTGTGGCTGGCGGGAGCCGCTGGCGCGCCGGTGGCGCGGGCCGAGGGCGCGCAGACTGCCTTGCCGACGGTGATCCCGGCGGTGATGGCAGGGGCTATGGCCAAGGCGCTCGACGCCGCACGCGACTCGGCCTTCCGTCAGGCTGTGGCCGAGGCGGCGGGCACCGACCGCGACCTCGCGGAATTCTACAGCGCGACCGACTATCGCCCGGTCTGGACAGGCGATGACGCCACCCACCGCGCGCGGCGTGCGGCGCTCTTGCGCGCGCTGGACGATGCGGCGCTGCACGGGTTGCCCGAGGGGCGGTACGGTCGCGCTGCGTTGCTGGCGCGCATGGCCGATATCCGCTCGACGCGCGAGATGGGCGAAGTCGAGGTGGCGCTGAGCCGCGCCTACCTCGCCTATGCGCGCGACGTGCAGTCGGGCGTGCTGGTGCCGGGCCGCGTGGACAGCGACATCAAGCGTAGCGTGCCCCGTCGGGCGGCGGGCGCGCTGCTGGCCGACATGATGCAGGGCGACCCGCGCGCGGTGTTGCGCGGGCTGCCGCCACAGACCAACGCGTATCGCCGCCTGATGAAGGAACGGCTCCGGCTGGAAGGGGTGATCGCACGGGGCGGCTGGGGCCCGGTTGTGCCCGGAGGCAAGCTCGAGCCGGGCGACGCCGGCGCGGCGGTGATTGCGCTGCGCGATCGGCTGGTCGCGAAGGGCTATCTGGCGCGAAGCGCGACCGCGCGTTTCGACGGACGGATACAGGCTGCCGTGCAGGCGTTCCAGGCCGATCACGGGCTGGAGACCGACGGGATCGCCGGGCCCTCGACGATCGCCGCGCTCAACGTCTCGGCCGAGGAACGGCTTGCCTCGGTGCTCGTGGCGATGGAGCGCGAGCGCTGGCTGCCCGCCGAGCGCGGTGCGCGCCATATCCTTGTCAACCTCGCTGATTTCAGCGCCCGCATCCTCGATGACGACAGTGTCACCATCGAGACGCGGGCGGTGGTTGGCAAGAACGCGGGCGGACGGCGCAGCCCGGAGTTTTCCGACGAGATGGAGCACATGATCGTCAACCCGACCTGGCACGTGCCCCGCTCGATCACGGTCAAGGAATACCTGCCGCAGATGCAGGCCAACCGCAACGCTGCCGGGCACTTGCGGCTCTATGACAGCCGGGGCCGCGTGGTGCCCCGCAGCGCGGTGAATTTCAACGCCTATTCGGCGCGCAGCTTTCCCTTCCGGCTCAAGCAGCCGCCGTCGACGCGCAACGCGTTGGGGCTGGTGAAGTTCATGTTTCCCAACAAGTACAACATCTACCTGCACGACACGCCGCAAAAGCACCTGTTCGACCGCGAGAAGCGCGATTTCAGCCACGGCTGCATCCGGCTCCAACAGCCCTTCGATTTTGCCTACATGCTGCTCGCCCCGCAGGAAGCCGATCCCAAGGGTCGGTTTCATGCGGTGCTCAACACCGGGCGCGAGACGCAGATTAACCTCGAACAGCATGTGCCGGTGCACCTGATCTACCGTACCGCGATCACGCGTGCAGGTGGACGCACGCAGTATCGCGACGATGTCTACGGACGCGACGCGCGGATCTGGCAGGCGCTGGAACGGGCAGGGGTTTCACTGCGCGCGCATCGGGGCTAAATACCTCTCCGACAGAAGAGGTGGCGCATGTCCTACAGTATAGACGAGGTGGCCCGGGCGCTCGGCGCGCGCGCCTTCGGGGCGACGGAGATCGCGGTGGACGGCGTGGCCGAGCCTGCCGATGCCGGCCCTGCTGATCTCGCCCTGGCGATGAAGCCCGACTATGCCGAGGGACTGGCGAAGGGTCGTGCGCGCGCTGCGGTGGTTTGGGACGGGGCCGACTGGCAGGCGATGGGGCTTGAGGCGGCGCTGGTTGCGCCGCGCCCGCGCTACGTGATGTCCGGGCTGACGAAACTGCTCGATCCCGGGCAGGGCTGGGGCGGCGGCATCCACCCCTCGGCGGTGATCGACCCGGAGGCAGAGCTAGCCCCCGACGTGGCGGTGGGGCCGCTCGCCGTGATCTGCGGCGGCGCGCGCATCGGCGCGGGATCGGTGATCGGCCCCCAAGCCTTTGTCGGCACTGACGCGGTGTTGGGCGAGGGCGCGTTCCTGCGCGAGGGCGTGCGCATCGGCGCCCGGGTGCGCATCGGCGCGCGGTTCATCGCGCAGCCGGGCTGTGTGGTGGGCGGTGACGGGTTTTCCTATGTCACCCCCGAAACCTCGGCGGTGGAGCAGGGGCGCGCCACGCTGGGCGACATCGACGGGGCGCAGGCGCAGAGCTGGACCCGCATCCATTCGCTGGGTGGCGTCACCATCGGCGACGACGTCGAGCTTGGCGCCAACTGCACCATCGACCGCGGCACCATCCGCGACACCGCCGTGGGCGACGGCACCAAGATCGACAACCTGGTGATGATCGGCCACAATGTCATTGTCGGGCGCGATTGCCTGCTATGCGGGCTGGTGGGGATCGCCGGATCGACGCGGATCGGCAACAACGTTGTGCTCGCGGGCAAGACCGGCGTGAGCGACAACATCTTCATCGGTGACAACGTCATCACCGGCGGTGGCACGATTGTTCTGTCCAATATCCCCGCCGGACGAATGATGCTTGGCTATCCGGCGATGAAGATGGAAACCACGGTAGAGGTGTTCAAGGGCTTTCGCCGCCTGAAAAGATTGTTCGAGGATGTCTCTGGTCTTAAAAAAACCGTTACAGACCTGTCGCAGAAGAGCTGAGACAGCCCCCTTGGGGCGCAAACGGAAAGACCATGCCATGAGCACCATTCAGGATCGTGTGATAGAGATCATCGCCGAACAGGCGGTGCTGGAGCCCGCCGACGTCACCCTCGACAGCACGCTGGAGGATCTGGGCATCGACAGCCTCGGATTGGTCGAGAGCATCTTCGCCATCGAGGAGGCGTTCGACATCTCGGTGCCGTTCAACGCCAACGAGCCGGACAAGAGCGATTTCGACATCTCCTCGGTCCGCGCCATCGTCGCGGGTATCGAGCGGTTGATCGCGGAGCAAACGTGACGCGCGTCGTCATCACCGGGGCGGGCACGATCAACCCCCTCGGTGCCGATGTGCCCGCCACGCTGGAGGCCATGCGAGAGGGGCGCTGCGGTATCGGCGAGCTGGAGTTCCGCGATGTCGAGCGGTTGTCCATCCGCATCGGCGGGCAGGTGCGCGGCTACGATCCCGAAACGGTGTTCAACCGCCAGCAACTCGCGCTCTACGACCGGTTCACGCAGTTCACGCTCGTCGCCGCCCGGCAGGCGATCGCGCAGGCGGGGCTCGAGTTCAAGGGCGAGCTTGCGGCGCGGGCGGGCGTGATCCTGGGCAACTCGGGCGGCGGCATGACCACGCTCGACGACAATTACCGCTCGGTCTACGAGGAGGGCAAGAACCGCGTCCATCCCTTTGTTGTCCCGAAGTTGATGAACAACGCCGCCGCTTCGCACCTGTCGATGGAGTTCAATCTCAAGGGGCCGACCTTCACTGTTTCCACCGCCTGCGCGTCGTCCAACCACGCGATGGCGCAGGCGTTCCAGATGGTGCATGGCGGGATCACCCCGGTGATGGTGACGGGTGGCTCGGAATCCATGTTGTGTTTCGGCGGGGTCAAGGCGTGGGAGGGGCTGCGCGTCATGAGCCGCGACGCCTGCCGCCCGTTCTCGGCCAACCGCAACGGCATGGTGCAGGGCGAGGGCGCGGCGGTCTATGTCTTCGAGGAACTGGAGCACGCGAAACGGCGCGGCGCCGAAATCCTCGCCGAGGTGATCGGCTTTGCCATGACCTCTGACGCCGCCGATATCGTGATGCCGTCGAAGCAGGGCGCGGCGCGGGCGATGGCGGGCGCGCTGCGCGATGCGCGGGTGGACCGCGAAGAGGTGGGCTACATCAACGCCCACGGCACCGGCACCGCCGCCAACGACAAGACCGAGTGCGCGGCGGTGGCCGACGTGTTCGGTGCCCATTCCGACCGGCTGATGATCTCGTCCTCCAAGTCGATGCACGCGCATCTCATTGGCGCGACTGGCGCGGTCGAGCTTCTGGCTTGCATCATGGCGCTGCGCGACGGGGTGATCGCGCCGACCATCGGCTACGAGGAGCCGGACCCCGAATGCGCGCTCGACGTGGTGCCGAACGAGGCGCGCGAGGCCCACGTCGAGGTGGCGCTGTCGAACGCCTTTGCCTTTGGCGGGCTGAACGCGGTGCTGGCGCTCAGGCGGTTTGCCTGAGCGCCATTGCCTGGCGGGTCACTTGTCCAGCGTCGAGGCGGCATTATAGGCCGCGGTAAACCCCGAGAGCGAGACGTCGATGCTGACGTTCTGGTCGGGTGCCTGCGCCGGAACAATCTCGATCTGGGCTTGCGCGCCTTTCTTGAGCGCCTCGACCTCGGGCCCCGTGAGCCCGATCCGCGCGAAACAGCCGCCCATCGTGCAGAACGAGTACGCGTAGCTCTTGGCCTTGCCGTCATCGACCGAGAGCTTCACCTCTTCGGTGAGCAGCGTGCCGAGCGGCACGGCGATGGTGGCCCCCGCCACGATATTGCCGGCCCCCTCAAGGCGGTAGAGCGTGAATTCGGCCACCGGGTTGCCCTCGGACTCGGTCAGGAGCTGATACATCTGACACATATCCTCGCCGCCCTCGGTGGGGAAGCAGCGCACCGACCAGTCGTCATGGGTTTCCTTGATATATGCTTGGCTCTCCTCGGCTATTTCGCGCCCGGTGTCGAGCCCGGCCACGGGGGCCGACGGCCCGTCCGCGTCACCGGCTGCGGCCGCGCCGTCGGTGGTGGTTTGGCCGTCCGTTGTGACCTCGCCGTCGGTGGTGGTCTCTTGCGCGCCCGCGGCGGTCGAGAGCGCCAGAAGCGCGGTCAGGGACAGGTTGAGCAGGGTCTTGGTCATGTCTTCCCCTTCGAGTCTGTACAGAGTCACGATGTCGCCTCTAGCACGGCGATGTGGGACTGTCAGGGCGAAATTGCGCGCGGTGGCAGCGGCGCGTTGCCGAAAACCTCGCCGGGACACCGTGATCTCGAAGGTATGATTGCGAAGCAGGGGCGACCTGAAAAAACAAGAAAGAGGCCGCAAGGCCTCTTTCCGGTTTTCTCCCCGTCGGACTGGCCGACTTAGTCATTGATCGAAACGCTAGGGCACAACCGGCATTCCGTCAACAGTCCAGTTGCCGAGGCTTGGAAAAACCTGCGGAAAAAAGGCCGCACCCGGGGCGCGGCCAGTCTGACAGGGAGGAAGTGCCGGCGCCAGAGGACATTCGGCGCCGGACATGCTTTCAGACTGGCACGAAAGGGTTAATTTTGTATGGTCACGGCGTGACGATTTCTGGACGGGGAGTGCAGGGCACGTGAGTGAGACGATTTTCACCGGGGGCGGCGGGCCGGACTATGCCACGCCGCAGGAGATGCTGCTGAAATACGGCAATCGGCACGGGCTCATCGCCGGGGCCACCGGCACCGGCAAGACGGTGACGCTGCAGATCCTGGCCGAGGGGTTCTCGGACGCGGGCGTGCCGGTGATCCTGTCCGACATCAAGGGCGACGTGTCGGGCATGGCCGTGCCGGGCAGCCCCGACCAGAAGCTGCATGCGGCGTTCACGTCGCGGGCCGAGAAGATCGGCTTCGACGCCTACCGCTATGACAGCTTCCCGGTGATCTTCTGGGACATCTTCGGCGAGCAGGGCCACCCGATGCGCACCACCGTGTCGGAGATGGGACCGCTGCTGCTGTCGCGGCTGATGGGGCTTTCTGATGCGCAGGAGGGCGTGCTCAACATCGCCTTCCGCGTGGCCGACGAAGAGGCGCTGCCGTTGCTCGATCTCAAGGATTTGCAGGCGCTCCTGACCTTCGTGGGCGAGAGCGCCGACGATCTGTCGTTGCGCTATGGCAACGTGGCCACCGCGTCCGTGGGGGCGATCCAGCGCGCGCTTCTTGTGCTCGAAAACCAGGGCGGCGCGCATTTCTTCGGCGAACCGGCGCTCGACCTGGCCGATCTCATGCGGGTCACGCCCGAGGGGCGCGGTCATGTCAACATCCTTGCCGCCGACAAGCTGGTGCACTCGCCCCGGCTCTACGCCACCTTCCTGCTGTGGCTGTTGTCGGAACTGTTCGAGCAACTGCCCGAGGTGGGCAACCCCGACAAGCCGCGGCTCGTGTTCTTCTTCGACGAGGCGCATCTCTTGTTTGACGATGCGCCCAAGGCGCTCGTTGACAAGGTAGAGCAGGTGGCGCGGCTGATCCGCTCCAAGGGGGTGGGGGTGTATTTCATCACCCAGAACCCCGATGACGTGCCCGAGGACATCCTCGGCCAGCTCGGCAACCGCTTCCAGCACGCGCTGCGCGCCTTTACCGCGCGCGACCAGAAGGCGCTCAAGCGCGCCGCCGAGACCTACCGCCCCAACCCGCGCTTCGACACTGTCGAGGCGATCCGCGACGTGGGCACCGGCGAGGCGGTGACCTCGCTCCTGCAGGACAAGGGCGTGCCGGGCGTGGTCGAGCGTACGCTCATCCGCCCGCCCGCCACCCGGCTCGGCCCCTGTGATACGGCCACGCGCCGCGACGTGGTCGCCGCCTCGCCGGTGGCGGGGAAATACGAGGCCGCGCTCGACCGGCGCTCGGCCTTCGAGATGCTCGCCGCCCGCGCCGAGGCCGCGGCGAAGGCGGCCGAGGAGGCGGAAACCGCCGAAGCCGAAGCGGAGGAGGAGGCGCGCGAGTTTCGGGCCGCACGGCGGTACTCGGGCAGCGCGCGGGCCGGGCGTACCCGGCGTGGTGCCGCGACCGAGAGCCTTGGCGGCGCTATCGCCTCGGCGGTGGTCAAGGAACTGAGGGGCACCACCGGACGGCGCATCGTGCGCGGCATCCTCGGCGGGCTGTTTCGCGGGCGCTGAGGGCTCAGGTCAGGTCGCGCGTCGCCAGGTCGTCGCGCAGTGCGGCATAGACCCGCTCTGCGATGCGGATGCGCCGGGGCCGCAGCGCGGGCGTCTCGACCCGGATGAGCGCCTCGATCCCGACGAAAAACGGCAGCACCAGCCGCCGCTCGGCCTCGGTGAGGGCAAATGCCTCGACGAAGGCATCGCGCATCCCCTCGTCTACGCCGCACCACATGCGCCCCGAGGGGCAGACGCCGCGCCGCGCCATGTGCATCAGAAACCGCGCAATATCCTTGAGCACGGGCATCCGCCCCGAGCCGCCGGTGTCGATGCCGGTGAGTGTTCTGCCGTTCACCAAAAGATTGCTGGGGTGAAAATCACCGTGGCAGATCGCCACCCGCCAATCGGCCCCGTCGATGCGTCCGGCGATCCGCTCGATCCCAGAGAGGATTCCTCCCTCGATCCCGCGCAATACCGGGAAGGGCTGGCCCTGTGTCGCCCGTTCGGCGCGGGCGAGCCAGCCTGCGCAGCGTGCCGCGCGCCAGCCCTCCGACACATCCGTGTAACGCCGCAGCCACGCGGCGGCGGGCGCGAGCCGCGCCGCGCGCCGGTCCGCGCGCAGCCGCGCCACACGGTCGAGCAGCGGTGTCCCGGGCGCACGCTCCATCACCATCAGGCGTATCTCGGGCAGAAAGGCCAGCGGCTCGGCGGTGCGGAACCGCGCGCCCTGCATGTAGGGCCAGATGCGGCACGCCTCGCGCCATTCACGCGCTTGCATCTCGGCGGTCTCGGGTGTGGCGAGGCGAAAGATGGCGTCGCGCCCTTGCCAGGTTCCGGCATGGATGCGGCGCTTGCCCGGAATGTGGCGGATGAGCGCGCCGATCTCGGCACCGTCTGGCAGATCGCTCTCGGCGGGCAGGGCGGGCAGGGAGACGGGATCGCTCATACGGTGGAGTTTTTCCCACCACCGCGGGGGCGTCAACCGAATTGCACCGCCGCCCGCCCACCGCTATGGTCGAGCCCTGAAATCAGGCAGCGGGAGCAAGGCATGGCAGAGACACCGGTCACGGAGCTGAGCTTCGAGCAGGCGATGGCCGAGCTCGAGGATGTGGTCGGCCGCCTCGAACGGGGCGATGTTGCGCTCGACGAGTCGATCGCCCTCTACGAGCGGGGCGCGGCCCTGAAGAAACGCTGCGAGGCGAAGCTGAAGGAAGCCGAGGAGAAGGTGGCCGCCATCACGCTCGATGCCGAGGGCAACCCGACGGGCACGGCGCCGGTCGAGGGACCGTGATGTCCGACGGCCTCGCGGATCACCGCGCGGCGCTCGCGCTCGACGCCGAGCTTGCACTGGCCCCGATCGAGACCGCCCTTGCCGCGCAAGACGGGCCGGTGGCGGATGCGATGCGCTACGCGGTGCAGGGCGGCAAGGCCATTCGTGCCGTTCTGGTGATGGAGGGCGCGCTCCTCTTCGGGATAGAGAGGGCCATGTCCGCGCCCGCCGCGGCGGCGATCGAGGCGATCCATGCCTACTCGCTCATTCATGACGACCTGCCCTGCATGGATGATGACGACATGCGGCGCGGCAAGCCAACCGTCCACCGCAAGTGGGACGAGGCGACGGCGGTGCTGGCTGGCGACGCGTTGCAGGCGCTGGCGTTCGAGCTGATATGCGACGCGGTCTGCCCCGACGCCGCCCGGCTTGCGCTGGTGCGGGGCCTCTCCCGCGCTGCCGGTGTCGGCGGCATGGTCGGCGGTCAGGCGCAGGATATCGCCGCCGAGAGCGCGGCCACGCCGCTTACGCTCGACGAGATCACCCGACTTCAGGCGGGCAAGACCGGCGCGCTCATCTGCTGGGCGGCGACGGCGGGGGCGGTGATGGCGCAGGCCCCGGCGTCGCGTGTCCGCGCGCTCCAGACCTATGGCGAGTGCCTCGGCCTCGCCTTCCAGATCGCCGATGACATTCTCGATGTCGAGGGCGACGCGGTGATGACCGGCAAGGCTGTGGGCAAGGACGCCGCCGCGGGCAAGGCCACCTTCGTGTCGCTGCTCGGCCTCGACGCGGCGCGGTACCGCGCCACGAGCCTTGTGGACACCGCCTGTGACGCCCTATCTGTATTCGGTGAGGAGGCGCAAAGCTTGCAGGCGCTCGCACGCTTCGTTATCTCGCGCCAGAACTGATGAACCCCGGGGAGGGGCCCGATGTCCGACACTCCGAGCACACCACTTCTCGACCAGGTACACATACCGTCCGACCTCAAGCGGCTGAGCGACGCGGAGTTGCAGCAACTTGCCCGCGAGTTGCGTGCCGAAACCATCGCGGCAGTGTCGGAAACCGGCGGCCATCTCGGTGCGGGGCTCGGGGTGGTGGAATTGACGGTGGCGCTGCACCACGTGTTCGATGCGCCGCGCGACAAGATCATCTGGGACGTCTCGCACCAGAGCTATCCGCACAAGATCCTCACCGGTCGCCGCGACCGCATCCGCACCCTGCGCCAGAAGGGGGGGCTGTCGGGCTTCACCAAGCGGTCGGAAAGCCCTTATGACCCGTTCGGTGCGGCGCATTCCTCCACCTCGATCAGCGCCGCATTGGGCTTTGCCGTGGCGCGCGACCTCGGCGGCGCCTGCGAAACCGGTCACGGCGATGCCATCGCGGTGATCGGCGACGGCGCGATGTCGGCGGGCATGGCCTTCGAGGCATTGAACAACGCGGGCCACCTGCAAAAGCGGCTCATCGTCATTCTCAACGACAACGAGATGTCCATCGCCCCCCCGGTGGGGGCGTTGTCGTCCTATCTCTCGCGGCTCTACGCGGGCGCACCGTTCCAGGATTTCAAGGCCGCCGCCAAGGGCGCGATCTCGATGCTGCCGCCGCCCTTCCAGGAGGGCGCGCGCCGCGCCAAGGATATGCTCAAGGGGCTCGCCGTGGGCGGCACGCTGTTCGAGGAACTGGGCTTCAGCTACGTCGGCCCCATCGACGGCCACGATCTCGATCAGCTCCTTCCCGTGCTGCGCACTGTCAAGGCGCGGGCCACCGGTCCGATGCTGATCCATGTGCTGACGAAAAAGGGCAAGGGCTATGCCCCCGCCGAGAATGCGCGCGACGGTGGCCATGCCACGGCGAAGTTCGACCTTGTCACCGGCAAGCAGAAGAAGACGCCGTCGAACGCGCCCAGCTACACCCGCGTCTTTGCCGAGTCGCTACTGGCCGAGGCCGCCGACGATCCGCGCATCTGCGCCGTTACCGCCGCCATGCCGGACGGCACCGGGCTCGACCTCTTTGCCGAACGCTACCCGTCGCGGCTCTTCGACGTGGGTATCGCCGAGCAGCACGCGGTAACTTTCTCCGCCGGGCTCGCGGCGGGGGGAATGCGGCCGTTCTGCGCGCTCTATTCCACCTTTCTGCAACGCGGCTACGATCAGGTCGTGCACGACGTGGCGATCCAGCGCCTGCCGGTGCGATTCGCCATTGACCGCGCCGGGCTCGTTGGCGCCGATGGCGCGACCCATGCGGGCAGCTTCGACATCACCTTTCTTGCGACCTTGCCCGGCTTCGTGGTGATGGCCGCCGCCGACGAGGCCGAACTCAGGCACATGGTTGCCACCGCGGCGCGCCACGATAGCGGCCCCATCGCGTTCCGCTATCCGCGCGGCGAGGGCACCGGCATCGAAATGCCCGAGCGCGGCACCCCGCTGGAGATCGGCCGCGGCCGCATCATGCAGGAGGGGGCCGATGTGGCGATCCTGTCCTTCGGCACGCGGCTTTCCGAGGTCATGACCGCCTGCGAATCGTTGCGCGCGCGCGGCATCACCCCCACCGTGGCCGATGCCCGCTTTGCCAAGCCACTCGACACGGAGATGATCCTCGACCTTGTGGCAAGGCACGATGCCATGATCACCATCGAGGAGGGTGCCATTGGCGGATTCGGCAGCCATGTCAGCCACCTGCTGGCCGAGGCGGGCGTCTTCGACAACGGGTTCAAATTCCGCTCGATGGTGCTCCCGGATATTTTCATAGACCAGGCGAGCCCCGCCGACATGTATGCCACCGCCCGGCTTTCCGCCCCCGATATCGAGGCGCGCGTGCTGGAGGTGATGGGCCTGGGACAGGTGCGGGACAAGCGCGCCTGACGGTCCGGGCCCGGTCACACGAAAGGAGCGTGCCAATGATCCGTCTCCTCGCCCTCTGTCTCGCCCTCACGCTCGGCGCGCCCGCCCATGCACTCGAAACCAGCGCCGGGCCGGTCACAGCCACCCGCATGATCGCCGGGCTCGACGAACCCTGGGCACTTGGCTTCCTGCCCGGCGGCGGTGTCCTCGTGACAGAGCGGGGCGGGCGGCTCCTCCTTCACCGCGAAGGCGAGACGCGCACGGTCGGCGGTGTGCCGAAGGTGGCCGCGATCGGGCAGGGCGGGCTGCTAGACCTGCTGGTGCCGCGCGATTTCGCGACCACGCGCACGCTGTTCTTTACCTATGCCAGGCCCCAGCGGAACGGCGCCGGCACGGCGGTGGCGCGCGCCCGGCTCTCGCAGGACGGCCAGCATCTGGAGGATTGGCGCGTGCTTTTCGAGCTGACCCCGGGATCCTTGGGCGGGCGGCATTTCGGCTCGCGCCTCGTCGAGGGCGAGGACGGCACTCTCTACGCCACCATCGGTGAGCGTGGCGACCGTCCTTCGGCGCAGGACCTCTCTCGCGAGAACGGCTCGGTGATCCGCATCGCCCGCGATGGTACGATCCCCGAGGACAACCCGTTCACCGGTACGCAAGGCGCAAAACCCGCCATCTGGTCCTACGGTCACCGCAACCCGCAGGGCGCGGCGCGCGGCCCGGACGGTACAATCTGGGTGGTCGAGCACGGGGCCAAGGGCGGTGACGAGATCAACCGCATCCGCCGTGGCGCCAATTACGGCTGGCCGGTGATCTCTTACGGGCGTCACTACTCTGGGGCGAAGATCGGCGAAGGCACCCACAAGGAGGGCATGGAGCAGCCCGCATTCTATTGGGATCCCTCCATCGCGCCCTCGGGGATGATGATCTACTCGGGCCGTCTCTGGCCCGAATGGCGCGGCCACATCTTTGTGGGTTCGCTAAAGTTCGACCTGATCTCGCATCTCGCGGGCACGCCCCTGCGCGAGGTCGAGCGACTGAAATCGCCCGAAACGGCCCGCGTGCGCGACATCCGCGAGGCCCCGGACGGCTCGATCTGGTTTCTCAGCGTCGGCAATGGCGCTGCCTATCGCCTCAGCCCCCGCTGATCTTCATCATTCCCCAAATACTCCGGGGGCGTGGGGGCTGGCCCCCACAGGGGCGTCACTGCATGCGCAGCGCCCCGTCGAGACGGATCACCTCGCCGTTCAGATAACCGCACTCGACGATGAACCGCGCCAGCCGCGCATATTCGTCCGGATCGCCCAGCCGCTTGGGCAATGTCACCTCGGCAGCGAGATCGTCCTGCACCTCTGGCGGCAGGCCGCGCATCATCGGCGTGGCGAAGATGCCCGGCGCGATGGCCATCACCCGGATGCCCTCGCGCGCCAGATCGCGCGCCATCGGCAGCGTCAGCCCCACGATGCCGCCTTTCGAGGCGGCATAGGCGGCCTGGCCCTTTTGCCCGTCGAAGGCGGCGATGGACGCGGTGTTGACGATCACGCCGCGCGCACCATCGTCGCCGGGGGCGTTCCCGGCCATCTCGGCGGCGGCGAGACGGGCGACGTTGAACGTGCCCACGAGGTTGATGTCGACGGTGCGGCGAAAGGCGTCCAACGGGTGCGGTCCGTCACGGCCCAGCGTCTTGGCCCCTGTGGCAATGCCCGCGCAATTCACCGCCGCGGTGATCCGGCCCATCGACGCCTTTGCCTGTGCGATTGCGGCGGCGACCGACGCTTCGTCGGTCACGTCCGTCTCAGTGAAATGCGCGCCGATTTCGGCGGCGACGCTTTGTCCGCGCTCCGCATCGCGATCAAACAGCGTCACCTGCGCACCCGCGCCGCGAAAATGGCGGGCCGTCGCCTCGCCAAGGCCCGAGGCCCCGCCGGTAATGATCGCGGCTGTGTCTGTCATGCGCATGAGGGGCCTCCTGCAATAAATGAACAACTGTTCAGATACAGTGCCCGGCCGCGCCTGTCAAAACACTTTGGCCCACCCCCGTGCCGCACTCCGAGATTGCCTTTGACGTCATGTCCGACTACGCCTGAAAAAGCGACAACACGAAGGGAGGCGACGATGCGCACGAAAGCTGCGGTAGCGATGGAGGCGGGCAAGCCTCTGGAGATCATGGAGGTCAATCTCGACGGGCCCAGGGCAGGCGAGGTGCTGGTCGAGATCAAGGCCACGGGCCTGTGCCACACCGACGAATTCACCCGCTCGGGCGACGACCCCGAGGGGATTTTCCCTGCCATTCTCGGCCACGAGGGCGCGGGCGTGGTGATCGAGGTGGGCGAGGGCGTGACAAGCCTCGAAGTGGGCGATCACGTGATCCCGCTCTACACTCCTGAATGCCGCGAATGCGAATACTGCCTCAACCCCAAGACAAACCTGTGCCAGAAGGTGCGCGCGACCCAAGGGCAGGGCCTCCTGCCTGACGGCACGACGCGGTTCTCGATGCTCGACGGTACACCCATCCATCACTACATGGGCTGCTCGACCTTCGCCAACCACACCGTGGTCCCTGAGATCGCGCTCGCCAAGGTGCGCAAGGATGCCCCCTTCGACATGATCTGCTATATCGGCTGCGGCGTGACCACCGGCATCGGCGCGGTCGTGAACACCGCCAAGGTCGAGCTTGGCAGCACCGCCATCGTCTTCGGCCTCGGCGGGATCGGATTGAACGTGATCCAGGGGCTGCGGCTGGCAGGCGCACGCCAGATCGTCGGCGTCGATCTCAATCCCGGCAAGGCCGATATGGCGCGCCGGTTCGGCATGACCGATTTCGTCAACCCGAACGATGTTGACGGCGACATTGTTGCCCATCTCGTCGAGCTGACCGGCGGCGGTGCGGATTACACCTTCGACGCGACCGGCAACGTCAACGTCATGCGCACCGCGCTCGAAGCCGCGCACAAGGGCTGGGGCGAGAGCATCATCATCGGCGTAGCCCCTGCGGGCGCCGAGATCAGCACCCGGCCGTTCCAGCTTGTCACCGGGCGGGTCTGGCGCGGCACCGCCTTCGGCGGCGCACGCGGGCGCACGGATGTGCCCAAGATCGTCGACATGTACATGTCGGGCATGATCGAGATCGACCCGATGATCACGCATAAACTCACCCTCGAGCAGATCAACGAGGGGTTCGAGCTGATGCACAAGGGAGAATCGATCCGCGCGGTGGTGGAATACTGACACCCCCCGCGCGCCTGCGCCTTGCCCTCCGGGGCGGGGCGCACTAGGACGTGGCGCAGGCAACAAGGGGTGCGCGAGACATGGCCAACGACCTTTTCAACTCCTTCATGACCGGCCCCGACGAAAAGGGCCGGTTCGGCGATTTCGGCGGGCGTTTCGTGTCCGAGACGCTGATGCCGCTCATCCTGGAACTCGAAGAGCGCTACGAGTACGCCAAGACCGACCCGGATTTCTGGGCCGAGATGCATTTCCTGTGGAAGCATTACGTGGGCCGCCCCAGCCCACTCTACCATGCCGAGCGGCTGACCGAGCGGCTGGGCGGCGCCAAGATCTATCTCAAGCGCGACGAGCTCAACCACACCGGCGCGCACAAGATCAACAACGTGCTGGGCCAGATCATCCTCGCCCGCCGGATGGGCAAGAGCCGGATCATTGCCGAGACGGGGGCGGGCCAGCACGGTGTCGCCACCGCCACCGTCTGCGCCAAGTTCGGGCTGAAATGCGTGGTCTACATGGGTGCCACGGATGTCGAGCGGCAGGCGCCCAACGTGTTCCGCATGCGGCTCCTGGGGGCCGAGGTGGTGCCCGTCACCTCCGGGCGCGGCACGCTCAAGGACGCCATGAACGACGCGCTGCGCGATTGGGTGACCAACGTGCGCGACACGTTCTACTGCATCGGCACGGTGGCGGGTCCGCACCCCTACCCGGCGATGGTGCGCGATTTCCAGTCGATCATCGGCACGGAAACCCGCGAGCAGATGATGGAGGCCGAGGGCCGCTTGCCCGATACGCTGATCGCCGCCATTGGCGGCGGGTCGAACGCGATGGGGCTGTTCTACCCGTTCCTCGATGACAAGGAGGTGGGGATCATCGGTGTCGAGGCCGGGGGCCACGGCGTCGATGACCGGATGGAACATTGCGCAAGCCTCACCGGCGGACGCCCCGGCGTGCTGCACGGCAATCGCACCTACCTGTTGCAGGACGATGACGGGCAGATCCTCGAAGGGCATTCGATCTCGGCAGGGCTCGACTATCCCGGCATCGGACCCGAGCATAGCTGGCTGCACGAGACGGGGCGCGCGAAATACGTCTCGATCACCGACAAGGAGGCGCTGGCGGCGTTCCAGCTCAGTTGCGAGACTGAAGGTATCATCCCGGCGCTGGAGCCGTCCCATGCGCTTGCCCATGTCACCAAGATCGCGCCCGACCTGCCGCGCGATCACCTGCTGGTCATGAACATGTGCGGCCGTGGCGACAAGGACATCTATACCGTCGCCAAGCACCTCGGCTTCGACATCGAGAGCGGCGGCTGAACCTGTTCATCGACGCGCCGGTGGATGGGTCGATGGTGGTGCGGAATCAGCGGTCGATGTCCGGGGTCGGGGGTTGGCCTGTAGCGATCGTTGCCGTGAGCCGCGCCATCGACAGGCCGCGGGCTGGCGATCCGACGGATTTTCAGGGCGCTTTATGCTTGCCGAATCCGAAAAACCTGTAATCGGTGCACGAGCTTAGTCAAATCGCCAGTCCGGGGGGCGGCCTGGCGATGGCGCGGCGGCCTTCGGCCTCGATTCCGCGCCCGGGGGCAAGAACCAAATGGCAGGCTCAGGCCACAAGTCCCCACCGCTTATTCGCCCCGCTCAGGCGGCGGCGTGCTGCTCCAACACCTCCAGCGGCACGATGTCGAGCGCGCGAGCATGGGTGGCCGCGAGCCGCACCTGCGGCGCGCAGCCCTCCTCGTGGGCCTGAAGGAACCGCGCCGCGCACAGGCACCACTGATCCCCCGGTTTCAGCCCGGCAAAGCCGAATTCCGGGCGCGGCGTGCTCAGGTCGTTGCCGACATACTTGGAGAAGGCGAGGAACTCTGCCGTCATCAGCGCACAGACCGTGTGGCTGCCGCGATCCTCGGCACAGGTGTTGCAATGCCCGTCGCGAAAGAACCCGGTCACGGGATCGGACGAGCAGGGCGAAAGCGCCCCGCCCAGCACGTTCTCGGAAGTGTCCATCGTGGTCATGCGCGCGATCTCCTCCGCAGGATCGTAGCGCATACCGCGAGGCCGTCAAACCCTCCATCAGGTATCAGAGGCCCGAGGCCGTCGTCGTCTCGAGTAGGTCAAAGGTCTTGTCACCCCGCGCGTTGAATTTCTGAAGACTGTCGCCGTGGCGCACGACCGTCAGGCAGCGATAACGCCCCGCGTCCTGTGCCATCGACACGCAAACCTCGTTGCCATCGGTGATCGCATAGTGGCCCGTCCCGGACCAGCCACCGCCCTGCAATTCGCCTTGCAGCACATTCGTCGGCGCATAGTGGAAGTTGAAGACCTTGTCGCCGGCACGCGCAACCACGCGCTTGCCCACGAGCAGCTCGGCGATCTCGTCCGAGCTGAGCCTTTCGGCCCCGCTTGCGAGCGCCTCTTCGAGCGCCGTGCCGGCGCTCGCGCTTGTTGCGGCCATGAGCGTGCAGCACGCCGCGATGACAACAGGTGTCGAGTAAGTCATGGATCCACTCCTTGCTTGTCCATCCCGCCCGGCATTCAGGCACGCCGGACCAGCACAGCTTGCCCCCGGCAACGTCGGAAAGCTTGATTTCCGGATGACAATTCCTGACACTTCCATGATATCTGCCCGAAAGGCGTGACGTCATGGCGTATCGTTTCGGCGAGTTCACGCTCGATCGCTCGGCCGGTCTTCGGGCGGGGGACGCTCCTGTGGCGCTTGAGCCGCAGGCGCTCCGGTTGTTGGAATTCCTGATCGAGCACCGCGCGCGGGTCGTGACCAAGCAAGACCTGATCGAGGAGATATGGCAGGGCCGGGCGATCACCGACGCAGCGCTGGCAACGCGCATCCGGGCGGTTCGGCGGGCGCTCGGGGATGACGCGGCGCAGCCGGCCTATATCCGCACCTATCCCAAGCGCGGCTTCCAGTTCGTGGCCGCCGTTCGGGAGGCGAATTCCACGGATCGCCTGCCAGGGCGCAGAGCGGTCGCACTTGCGGCGGTTCTTGCACTCGCGTTATTTGGCGCGTGGTTCGTGCTTCGGGTTCCCGGTGTCGACGGCGGCATGATCGGCAGGCCGTCGGTCGCGGTGCTGCGGTTCGACAATCTCGGGGAAGGGGCTGGCGACCGGTCCTTCGCAGATGGCCTGACCGAGGACCTGACCGCGCACTTGTCGCGCTACAAGGAACTGTTCGTCATTTCCGCCGGGACGGTCTTTGCCTACGGCGACGGGGCGCTTCGCCCGCTCGATGCCTCCCGCGAGTTCGGTGTCTCTTACGTCGCGCGCGGCAGCGTGCGACGGGATGGCGGGCGCATACGGGTCACCAGCGAGCTGATCGAGATCGCCACAGGTCACACCCTGTGGGCCGAGCGCTACGACCGGGCGCTGACGGACATATTCGCCGTGCAGGACGATATCAGCCGCTCGATCGCGGGCACCCTTGTCCCGCAGATCCTGAAGGATGGCGGACAGCGCGCCACCAGGGTGCCGACCGCTGACATGGGCGCCTGGGAACTCTACCTCGAGGCGCGCCTCCGGCAGGGCCGCTACAGCCGCGCCGATCAATCGGAGGCGGTGCGTCTTGCCCGGCGTGCGGTGGCCAAGGATCCCGGTTTCGCGGCGGCGCATTCGCTGATGGCACGGGCGCTCGGGACACTGTTCTTCTTTGGCTGGACGGAAGAACCCGGTGACACCATGGCCGAGGCGCGGGCCGCCGCGAGGCGCGCAATCGCGCTCGACGACAGCGATCCGCAGGCCTATGCCGCGCTCGGGTATATCCAGCGCTTTGCCGGGCAGGCGGAGCCCGCGATTGCCAATCTGGAGCGCGCCGTCGCGCTCAACCCCAACGACGCCCGCATCCGGCTGGAATTGGCCCACACGCTCGATTGGTTCCGCCTACAGGAGCGCGCGCTGCCGCAGATCGAGCTTGCCATCCGGCTCAGCCCGCGCGACCCGCTGATCCAGAACATGTATTTCTACAAGGGACACATCCTGTTCCACCTCGGCAGGCACGACGATGCGCTCGCGGCGGCGCGGCAGCTTGGCAGCGTCGCAAGCAGCGACACCTGGCGGGTTTTCCACCACCTGCTGCGTGCCGCGAACCTCGCGCAAATCGACAGGGCGGAGGACGCAGCGGCGGCCATCGCGGATGCGCTGGCGGTCAATCCGTCACTGTCGCTCTCGGCGATGCGCGCACAATTCGAAAAGAGCCGCAACCACCCGGAAAACCGCCGCGCTTGGCTGGCCGCGCTCGAACGGGCCGGGCTGCCGCAATAGCCCGATCAGCTTTCCTCGAGCACCGTCTCGAATCCCTCGAATTCCGGCGGCCCCAACAACGCGTCCTGCGTGCCGCGGTTGCCCGCGTCCTTGTGCGCAGCACGAAAGGCGTCGGATTTCGTCCATGCCTCGAACGCCGCGCGGCTCTCCCAGATGACATGGCTGGAATAGAGCCGGTGACCGTCGCCCTCGGGCCCCTTCAGCAGGCGAAACTCGCGAAAGCCGGGGACGCTGGCCAGGTGGCTTTCGCGCTCGGCCCACATCCTTTCGAAACCGTCCTCGAAGCCCGGCTTCACGCGGAACCGGTTCATGGCGATGAATGTCATGTCGTGCCCTTCCTTGTATCGGTGTGAAAGGCTGGCTTGGGCCGCGCGTGCGAGCGCTCCCGCCTCGCCCTGCGATCATAGCGCCCCGGCGCGCACTGGCAAGCCGCACTCAGAGCGCCGCTACGATGCTGCGCAGCGCGTCGATATTGCGCTCCCCGACCCCCGGTTCGCGAAAACCGCGATCGGCGGACGTGACCACGATCACCGCGTCGCGGGCGCGGTCGATATAGATATACTGACCATAGATGCCGTGCGCAAAAAACTCGCCCTCCCGCGCGTCGGCGGGCATCCACCAGTGCAGCCCGTATTGCAACGCGCCCTCGGGCGTCGGCGCGCTTGGCTCCGTCGAGGCGGCGATCCAGCCTGTGGGCACGATCTGCTGCCCGCCGTAGCGGCCCATCTTCGCCACCATCAGCCCGAAGCGGGCATAGTCGCGCGTCGTCAGGTTGAGTCCGCCCAGCGCAAAGGCCACGCCCTCGCCATCGGTGATGTAATCGGGCTCGGACTCGAACCCCAACGGCGCGATGATCCGCTCCGACAGCAGGCCCGGCAAGGCGCGCCCGGTAGCCCCCCGCAGCGCCATCGCCAGCGCGTGCGTGTCGATGGAGACGTATTTCCACCGCGTCCCCGGTGGCGCGGCGCGCGCGCTCAGCCCGGCGGCGAATCCGTCCATGGAGCCGCCCAGCGCCAGCACACGGCCCATGCGGTTGATGTCGGAATCGTAGTCCAGATAATCCTCGTCAAACTCGAGCCCGCTCGTCATCTGCAGAAGCTGCCGCAGCGTCACCCCGTCATAGGCGCTGTCCGCCAGACGTGGCGCGTAGCGCGTCACCGGATCGTCCAGCGAGTCGATCTCGCCGCGTTCAAGCGAAATCCCGATGAGCGCGGCAAGAAAACTCTTTGCCACGGACCAGCTTATCCGCCGGTCCTGCGCGGTGGTGCCGAGGTGATAGCTCTCATGCCTGATGCGGCCGTTATGCAGCACAAGGAGCGAGGTCACGTTGCGCGTCTCGACCCAATCGGTCACATCGGCGGGCAGGGTCATCTCCGGGCCTCGCGGCAGGTCCGATACCGGCCCGTCCCCACGCGGCACCGGCACGGTTAGAAACGCGCGCTCCATTCCCGAGAAATTCGTGACGATCTTTTCTTCGGAAAACAACGTGTTGACGGCGATGAGCCGCGTGATTTCTTCGCGCTTCCACAGCCCCACAACCGTTGCCGCCAGGACGAGGGCCAAAAGGACTCGTCCCGTCCATTTCAAGATCCTGCGCATACCGTCCCTCCTGTTTCCCCGCAGCAAAGCCAGCGCGGCGCGCGAATGCAAGCCTGACGCGACGGCGCGCACGCCGCTCTCTATCCTCGGAGGTCGAGCACCTCGTCGAGCGCCGCCCGCGTGGTGCGGAAGCGGTTGGCGGGGTGGTCCGGATCGGGTCGTCCAAACGAGATCGCGCACAGGATCAGCCGCGTTTCCGGCAGGTCGAAATGCGCGCGGACGAATGGCGCATAGGCTGCCACCGAGGCCTGCGCGATGCTGCCCACGCCCAGGGCCGTCGCCGCCAGCATGAAGGCGGTCACGAACCCGCCCGTGTCCATCGCGCCGTAGGGGCCCAGCGCGGCCTCGGAATGCACGATGGCCACGTGCGGCGCGCCGAAAAGGCGATAGTTCTCCATGCTTTGCTCGGCCCGCGCGGCGCGATCCTCGCGGGCGATACCCACCGCCTCGTAGAGTTGCAGCCCGCATTCGCGGCGCCGTGCGCCATGCGCGCCCGGATAGCGCTCGGGCCACGGCAGGTCGGGGCTTGGCGTGTCATTGCGCACGGCGTCAAGCAACGCGCGGCGGAACCGCTCGGTCTCCCCCCCGCGCGTCACCGTCACCTGCCAGGGCTGCGCGTTGCACCACGAGGGCGCGCGGCCCGCCGCCTGCACGATGCGCGCGATCACCTCGTCCTCCACCGGGCCAGGCAGGAAGGCCCGGCAGGAATGGCGCGCGTCCAGCAGGCCGCGCAGCGTGTCGAATTGGTCTGTCATGCGGGATCCTCTGTGCCCGGCCGGGTGTCCGAGAGGCGACCGCCCCCGGGCCACGGGTTCTCGGGATCGAACATAGGCATGGATTGCCCGGTGATCCATGCCCGACCGGTGATGACATCGCGCGTCTCGCCGTCGGCATGGGCGCGGGTGATCTTGATCGCCAGGGATGTGTGCATCAGAACCCGCCCTGTTCGAGCGCCACCAGGTAGCCGATCCCGCCGGCCACCGCCGCGCCGATCACCACGGCGACCGCGATCTTCCACGCCGACCACGGCCGCTCGCCCAGCACGCGGCCGGTGCGGGCGTTGACCACGAACCTGTAGGTTCGTCCCCTGAACCTGTAGGCTGCGAGCCAGACCGGCAGCAGGATATGCTTGAAGGTGGTGTCCCGCACCTCGGTGTCGATGTCATGGATGCGTTGCCGGTCGCCGCCGATATCGAACCGAACGTCCCGGGCGATGATCGCGTCCATCTTGTCGCGCGCCTGCGCGAATCCTTGTTCTAGATCAACGCTGTACCCCTCGGCGCGAAACCCCGCGAGGTACTCCGGCGCGTAAGGAACCAGCGCCGACAGGTCCCACGGCTCCAGCGCGTCGGTATAGCGTTTCGGCAAGGCGGTGGACGCCAGCACCAGCACATCGTCGAAGAACCGCGCCACCCGCCCCGACACCGCCCTCCACCTAACCTTAGCAACTTGAATTTGCTGACGTTTTCCGTTTCTCGTGACAGTGCGTGTCTCGTAATAGACGGTGCCACGCTCGCCGCGGTACTGTGACTTGGTGTCGGCGTCGAAGGTCCAGTAGGGCACGTAAATGCCTTGCATTTTCCGGCCCTTGCGGGCGTAGTTCTGCAACCCGTTCGGCGCGAACCACAGTCGCCCCAGCCAGTCGGTCATCGCCTTGCGGGCCTGCTCCTCGTCGAGCGAAAAAGGCAACAATGCCCGTGGCTTGATATGCCGGTGCGTGCCGGTATCGGTGACCACTGGCGAGGCGCAGAACGGGCATTCGGTGGCGTGGGTGTCGGTGCCCAGCTCCACCTGCGCCCCGCAGCTTGTGCAGGTGGTGACGCGGGTCTCCTCCATTTCCTGCGCGGGGAGTTGGTCGCGCAAGGCGGCGGCGAAATCCAGCTCCCTGATACCGCCCTGCCAGGGGCCGCCGGTCTCGATCCCGGCCACGTCGCCGCAGTGATCGCAGATCAGCCGGTCGCCGCCCGGATCATAGCGGTAATCCGCCCCGCAGCTTGCGCAGGGGAAGCGGTGTTTGATCTCGACAGGGGCAGGTGGCGGGGTATCTGACATGAGGCTTTCAGATGATTTGTGAAATAATTTCAAAGTGATACGATCCGAAGTTCAGACGCTTGTGGCGCGCGCCGAGGCCGCGTAGAGCAATCACAGCCATGTCGTCAGCCCGCCATCACGACGCATCAACAGCAGGCGCGCAGCAGTGAACTCGTGCAGGGTAATGGTCGCGCGGCGGCGCATCTGCTCAGGCGCCCGGCGGCGGGGGCGGCATGACGGTGAAGAGCTGCGCCAGTTCGGCGACGTCCTCGGCGCGCTTCCAGCCGTCCTGCCCTGCGGTCCAGACGAGCGTGTCGCGCGTCAGGCCGCCCTCGGTCACCATGCGCCCCAGCCGTGCCTTGGAATAGGGGCCGTGGGTCTGGCCACCCTCGGCGATGTGCCAGACATGTTCTACAGGCGGGGGCGGCGGGGCTGCCGGCGCCTGTTCTTGTGCGGGACGTGCGCCCCATGGCCCCTGATCGGCCATCTGCTGCGCCATCGCCATGCCCATTCCCATGCCAAGACCCGCGCCAATGCCGCCGCCTCCGCTCGGGTTCTTGGCCGCCGCGGTCATCGCCTCGGCAGTCGAATACTGGGTGAAGCGCGACAGGTCGCCCGCGATCCCCATCGAGGTGCGCTTGTCGAGCGCTGCTTCAACAGTGGGCGGCAATGATATGTTTTCAATATAGAATTCCGGGATTTCCAGCCCGTATTCTGTCACGATTCCGGTGATCTCTCCGGCCACCAGTTTGCCCAGGTCGCGCGTGTTGGCCGCCATGTCGAGCACCGGGATGCCGCTTCCTGCGATGATGCGGCTGAACGCCTGCACGATGATGTTGCGGATCTGGTAGCTGATCTCGTCCATGGTGAACTCACCGTCGGTGCCGACGATTTCGGAGAGGAACTTGGCCGGTTCCGACACGCGCACGGTATACGTGCCATAGGCGCGGATGCGGGTGGGGCCGAATTCCGGGTCGCGCAGCATGATCGGGTTCTTGGTGCCCCACTTCAGATTGGTGAAGCGCGTCGTGGCGATGAAGTAGATTTCCGACTTGAAGGGCGAGCGAAAGCCATGATCCCAGTGCTGGAGCGAGGTCATCACCGGCATGTTGTTGGTTTCCAGCAAGTAGAGACCGGGGGTGAACACATCTGCCAACTGCCCCTCGTGGACGAACACGGCGGCCTGCCCCTCGCGCACGGTGAGCTTGGCGCCGTACTTGATCTCGTGGCCCTCGCGCTCGAACCGCCAGACCATCGTGTCGCGCGTGTCGTCGGTCCAGTGGATGACGTCGATGAACTGGCCGGAGAGGAAATCGAAGATGGGCATATGGAAAGGCTCCTTTGCGAACGGGTCACACCGGCCCCGCCTGCCATTCGTCCAGCAGGCGGCGGAGGATGGGGCGGGCTTCGTCGGGGGTCATGCCGGGGGATAGGTCCGGATGGTACAGCAGGCGCAGCAGCATTTCGTCATGGGTGGTCAGCCACGCGAATTCGTCATCGTCGTTGAAGATCGAGGGCCGCGCGCGGGGACTGTCATTAGCCAGGCCCAGCCCCTGCGCCAGCTCTTCGTGGAAGCACGATTCGCGCATGAGTGGCGGGTGCTCGGCGCGGACCCATGCAATCGCGCGGTCGTAGGAATAGGGATTGCCGCGGTCGGAGAAGGCCACGACGAGGCAATGGATGCTGCGCGGCATGTCGCGAAAGACGCCAAGGGTTGCCGCGTCGATATCGGGGGCGATGCGGCGGACGCGGGCGAGACCATCGGCGTGGTCGTCCTCGCCCATGACCAGAACGTGGAAGTTGGCCCCGCGGCGCACCATCGAGATCGGATGGCGCGCTGCGTCTGCCAGCCGTTCGGCATAGTCGTCGAGCGTGGCGCGATCCGCCGCGCGCTGTTCCTCGGGCACCGAGGCGCCGAATTCCATCCCGATGCGTACCGGCGACGTCCATTTCCGCAGGCCCCCCGCGCGGCCCGAGGACGACCGAAATCCGGCACCGGGCGCGTATTCGTCGAAGAATACGATACGCTCGAAATTGCGCATCAGATCGGTGTCGGTAAAGGGCGTGTCGGGCCCGCCGCCATCGACACGCAGGAGGCCACGACCCTTGAGATCGCGCTCGATGCGCGCGTAATGAGCGACGAGCGCCTTGCTGCGGGCAGACGGGCCGTCGTCGCCTTGGGCGGGCGGACGCGGGGCGGAGGGTGCGGGCGCATCAGGCACCGGCATGTCACAGGCCGATAGCGCCAGCGCCAGCACCAGCCCTGCGAGAACGCGCACCGCTTGTCCCGCCGTCATCGCCGCCTCAGCCCTTCGGCACGGCGGTTGCGGCGGTGTCGCCCACCCCGTCGCCCCGTGACTTGGCCGAGGCGAGCGTGTCGCGCAGTTCGGCCTCCATTTTCTTGAGGTCTTCCTCGGCACGGGCGCGTTTCGCCTTGCCCTCGTCAGCGATGGTGAGGCTTTCCTCGATGGTGCCGATGAGATCGGCATTGGCCTGTTTCACCGCCTCGATGTCGAACACGCCGCGCTCCATCTCCTGCCGGATCATCTTGTTGCTCTCGCGCAGGTTGGCGGCGTTGGCGGTCAGCAGCTCGTTGGTGAGGTCGTTGGCGTCGCGCACCGCCGCCGCGGCCTCGGCCGAGCGTTGTATGGTGACCGCTTGCGCCAGTTGGGTTTCCCACAGCGGCACGGTGTTGACGAGGGTGGAGTTGATCTTGGTGACAAGCGACTTGTCGTTTTCCTGCACCAGCCGGATCGAGGGCAGCGATTGCATGGTCACCTGGCGCGTGAGTTTCAGGTCGTGCACCCTGCGTTCGAGGTCGTCGCGGGCGGCGCGCAGGTCGCGCAGCTCCTGTGCCTTCATCACCTGGTCGTTTTCCGGCGCGGCCTCCATCTCGACCTCCTTGGCCGGGATGTCCTTGTCGTCCAGCTCCTTGAGCTTTGCCTCGCCCGCCGCAATGTAGAGCGCCAGCTCGTCGTAGAAGGCGAGCGTCTTCTCATAGAGCATGTCGAGCGACTTTATGTCCTTCAGCAGGGTATGCTCGTGGCCAAGCAGGCTCTCGGTGATGCGGTCGATCTGGCCCTGTACCTCTTCGTAGCGGGCGGTGAACTTGGCGAACGGGGCGGCGCGGCCCAGCAATTTTTCCCACCAGGACCGCTCGCGGCGCACGTCCAGCTCGGAGACGGAAAAACCCCGGATCGTGGTGACAATGCCGCGCAGGGAGTCACCCGCCGGGCCCACGTCCTTGTTGCGCACGCCCTGCAGCATGGATTGCGAGATTTCCTGCAATTCCGCCTGCGCCGCCGAGCCGAAGGAGACGATGGACTGCGTGTCGGCCATGTCGATCTCGGCCATGCGGCGCGCGATCTCGGCGCTCTGGGTTGCATCGGCCTTTTCCAGCGGAACGATGGCATTGGCGTCCGTGGGTTCGGGCAGCACCGCGCGGCTCACGGACTCGATATCGGCGAGCACGGCCTCGGCCTGTCGGCGGGTGGCGTCTGACATGGGGGATCCTCTTAAGCTGTCTCTGTGGTCTCAAGATGTACGCCCTCGCGCTCGAGCCGGTCGCGTAGCACCTCGATCTCGATATCGAGATCGGTGCTGCTGTCGGCCATGAGCGCGCGGGTCTTGGCGGTGAAATTCTGTTCGAGGTCAGAGAGCAGCACGAGGTATTTCTCGCGTGCCTCTGCGTTCGGGGCGCGGGTGGCGAGATCGGCGTATTTCGCCGAGGCGTCGCGCGCGCCCATCAGGTAGACGCTGAGGTACTTGCGTGCCGCCGTAAGGTCGCGCGGGTCGTCCTCGACGGTGCGCAGCATGTCGCGCACCGTGACCTGGAACCGTTCGAGCCGCGCCTCGAGGTCGCGGTCGCGGGTTGCGGCGATGGCGTGGGTCATGGCGCGCAGGTAGTCCTCGGCCCGGTCCACCACGCGTGCCACGCGGTCGCTCTGAAAGCTGTCGATGCCCTCGGCGGACTTGTCGCGCAGTGGGTCGGGGCCGAAGGCGAGCAGGTGCAGCACCATCCCTGCGAGAGCGTAGATCGCGGGCTCGGCCACGCTGCCGCTTGCGGCATGGGCGGCCACGGCCAGCCCCGCGCCGGTGAGCACCGAGCCGAAAATCTTGCGCGGGATGGCGGGCCGACGGGCGATGCGGCGCGCATCATAGGCTTCCTCGGCGCGCAGCCCCTCGCGGGTGAGCCAGGCCGCCAGCAGCAGAAGCCCGAGGGCGACGAGGTTGAGCGCCATCTCGACCGGACCGCCGAAAAAGGCACGAAAGGCCAGCGGCAGGGGCGCGAGGAACAGCATGTTGACGCGACCGCCGACGCGTGTGCGCCGCGCGCCGCGATAGCCGCCGCGTGGGGACGGGGCCGGGGCGGTGTCGCTCTGGTCGGGGCTGTGTCTGCCGCCGTAGCGCTGCGCCATCACACGCCCCCCGCCACCGCCACGAAGGCGATGAGCGCCACCAGCAGGAAGAACGCCAGTTTCTGTAACCCGGTATCGCTCATGCATCCTCTCATGCCGCCCTGCGGCAAACTTAGGCGATGGGGGGCGGGGGCGCTAGGGGGAAGATGGCCGCGACCGGGTTAGCCGCGCGCAGCCTGGCGGTCCGGTTTCGCCTTCTTCTTTTCGCCCACCACCTTTTCGGCGAGATCGCGGGCAATGGCGAAGGCGCCGCGGACCCGGTCGGCCTCGCCCTTCCAGTCGCGGCGCACGACGATCTTGTTGTCGCGGACCTTGGCCAGCCCCTTCTGGTCCTGGATGAATTCCACCAGCCCCTGCGGCGAGGCGAACTTGTCGTTGTGGAACTGGATCGTCGCACCCTTGGGCCCGCCGTCGAGCTTGGCGATGCCCGCGCGCTTGCACATCGCCTTGATGCGCATGACCAGCATGAGCAGGTTGACCTCGCGGGGCAGGGGGCCGAAGCGGTCGATCATCTCGGCGGCGAAACCTTCGAGATCGACCTTGCTCTCCATCCCGCTGAGGCGGCGGTAGAGGCCGAGACGCACGTCGAGATCGGGCACGTAATCCTCGGGGATGAGGACCGGCACGCCAAGGTTGATTTGCGGCGCCCATTGGCCGTCGTCGTCGGGCAGGCCGGTCGCCTCGCCCGAGCGGATGCGCGCGATCGCCTCTTCCAGCATGGACTGATAAAGCTCGAACCCGACGTCGCGCATCTGGCCCGACTGTTCCTCGCCCAACAGATTGCCCGCGCCGCGGATGTCGAGGTCCTGCGAGGCCAGCGTGAAGCCTGCGCCGAGCGTGTCGAGGCTGCTGAGCACGCGCAGGCGTTTCTCTGCCCCCGGTGTCAGCGGCACGCGCGGCTTGGTCGTGAGGTAGGCATAGGCGCGGGCCTTGGAACGGCCCACCCGGCCACGGATCTGGTAGAGTTGCGCCAGCCCGAACATGTCGGCCCGGTGGATGATCATGGTGTTGGCGGTGGGGATGTCCAGCCCGGATTCGACGATGGTGGTGGCCAGCAGCACGTCGTACTTGCCGTCGTAAAAGGCGTTCATCCGCTGGTCCAGTTCACCAGCCGCCATCTGACCGTGGGCCACGACATAGGAAACCTCGGGCACCTGATTGGCGAGGAAATCCTCGATCTCGGGCAAATCCTTGATGCGGGGCACCACGAAGAAGGACTGCCCGCCCCGGTAATGCTCGCGCAAGAGCGCCTCGCGCACGGTGACGGTGTCAAACTCGGACACGTAGGTGCGGATCGACAGGCGATCCACCGGCGGCGTGCCGATGATCGACAGATCGCGAACCCCCGAGAGCGACAATTGCAGCGTGCGCGGGATCGGGGTGGCGGTGAGCGTCAGAACATGCACATCCGAGCGCATCTGCTTGAGCCGTTCCTTGTGCGCCACGCCGAAGCGCTGTTCCTCGTCGATGATGAGCAGGCCGAGGTTCTGGAACCGCACACTTTTTGCGAGGAGAGCGTGGGTGCCCACCACGATATCGGCGGTGCCCTTTGCCATCGCCTCGCGGGTGCGGGTGGCGTCGCGTTGCGAGACGAACCGTGACAACGCGTGGACCGACAGCGGAAAGCCGCGGAACCGCTCGGCGAATTCCTTGTAATGCTGGCGCGCGAGCAGGGTGGTGGGCGCGATCACCGCGACCTGCTGCCCCGCCATCGCGGCGGCAAAGGCCGCGCGCATCGCCACCTCGGTCTTGCCGAAGCCCACGTCGCCGCAGATGAGCCGGTCCATCGGACGCCCAGCCTCGAGATCGGAGAGCACATCCTCGATGGCGCGAAGCTGGTCCTCGGTTTCCTGATAGGGGAAGCGTGCCGCGAAGGCCTCCCACGCGTGGGGCTCGGCGGCGATGACGGGGGCGCGGCGCAATTCACGTTCGGCGGCGACGCGGATGAGCCGATCGGCCATCTCGCGGATGCGCTGTTTGAGTTTGGCCTTCTTGGCCTGCCACGCGCCGCCGCCAAGTCGGTCGAGCAGCCCCTCTTCATGACCGTAGCGCGACAGCAGTTCGATATTCTCGACAGGCAGGTAGAGCCTTGATCCTTCGGCATATTCCAGCACGAGGCATTCATGTGCCGCGCCTGCTGCGGTGACCACCTCAAGCCCCAGATAGCGGCCGATCCCGTGATCCACATGCACGACAAGGTCGCCCTGCGACAGCGCCTGTGCCTCGGTCAGGAAATTCTCGGCCCGCCGCTTGCGCCGAGCGCCGCGGATGAGCCGATCGCCCAGCACGTCCTGTTCGGAGATCACGGTGAGCGACGGCGCCTCAAACCCCTGTTCGAGCGGCCAGACCGCGAGGTGCAGCCCGTGGCGCCCCAGCCCGCCCGCATCGCGGATACCGGTCGCGCCGATCAGGCCCTCGTCGGCCAAAAGCCCCTCGATCCGTTCGCGCGCGCCCTCGGACCAGCACGCGACGAGCACCGGTCCGGCCTCCATCCTGGCCTCAACATGGTCTTTCAGGACGCTGAAAAGGTTTATTTTTTCCTGCTGCCGTTCGGGGGCAAAGTTGCGACCGATGCGGCCGCCCGCGTCGATTACGCCCGGCCCCGTGGGCCGTGGCAGCGCCGAGAACTGCAGCACCCGCCGTGTGCCGGTCGCGTCTTGCCATGCGTCGTCGTCGAGGTACAGCTCCTGGGGTGGCACCGGGTGATAGACCGCCTCGCCGCGCGCCTTTTGGCTGGCCGCGTGGCAGCGCGCCTCGTATTGGTCCCGAACCGCCTCCCACCGCGCGGCGCGGGCGGCGTCGGCCTGATCGTCGAGGGTGATGGCGGCATCGGGGAGGTAGTCGAACAGCGTCTCGAGCCGCTCGTGGAAGAGCGGCAGCCAGTGCTCGGCGCCGGCCGGTTTGCGCCCTGCACTGACGGATTCATAGAGTGGGTCGTCGGCCACGCCTGTGCCGAAGGCGATGCGGTAATTCTGCCGGAAACGGCGGATTGCGGTCTCGTCCAGGATCACCTCGGAGACGGGCGCAAGCTCGACGCGGGCAAGCTTTTCGGTGGTGCGCTGCGAGGCGGGATCGAAACGGCGCACACCGTCGAGCACGTCGCCGAAGAGGTCGAGCCGCACCGGCCCCGCCTCGCCGGGCGGGTAGATGTCGATGATGCCGCCGCGCAGAGCGTAATCGCCAGGCTCTGTCACGGTGGGGGCCTGCACGAAGCCCATGCGCACGAGGAAGTCGCGCAACGCCTTTTCGTCAATGCGCTCGCCCACCTCCGCTGCGAAGGCGCTCTCGCGCAGGACATCGCGCGCCGGGAGGCGCTGCGTTGCGGCGTTGAGCGTGGTCAGAAGCACGAATCGCTGCGGCATTCCGTGTACCAGCCCCGCCAGCGTCGCCATCCGCGCCGCCGAAATCTCGGCATTGGGCGAGATACGGTCATAGGGCAGGCAATCCCAGCCGGGAAAGCGGATAACCGGCATGTCGGGGGCGAAGAAGGCGAGCGCCGCGGCCATCGCCGCCATCCGCTTGTCGTCGCGTGCGACATGGATCACCGGACCCTCGCGCGCCGACACCTCGCCCAGCACGAGCCGCGCGTCGTACCCCTCGGGCGCGCCGCCCACGGTGATATGGCTGGCCGCTCCCATGCCGGTCAGCCGAGCGCGCCGATCGCCATGTTCTGGTACATGCCCCACATGGCGGTGACAAAGATCGAGACCATGCCGACCGTCTGCACCGAGAGGCGGTGACGCGACAGACGTGCGATCAGGGCCTCGCCACGCAGTGCCTCGTCGCGGATGCGGCGCGCGGTGCGCAACGACAGCAAGCCCACCCCGGTGAGCGGGAAGGCCAGCATGAAGACGGCCTGCGAGAACTCGTTGCCGTAGACGAAGCCGAGGATCGCCAGCGAGGACAGCGCGAAGGCGGCGATCCCGGCGAGCAGCGTGCCCGACTGGTTCGCCACGTAGAGCAGCCGCCCGGTATTTATACGCACCATGTCCTCGAAATCCTCCATCGCCGTTTCGCCCTGACCGCGCCGTGCGCGGATCGCCATGTCCCAGGGCACGCCCAAGACCCAATGGCTGACGGTCGACCATGTCACCGCCAGCGCGATCCAGAACCAGAGGTTGCTGAAGGAGCGCAGGTCGATCAACTCGAAAACATTGTCAAGAAGGGTCAAGGCCGCGCCTCTGTCACTGTATTGCCCGCCCTCTTAGCGCTCGTGCGCGGCAATTCCTACCCTTGAGATGGTGGAATTTCCGTGCAAATGAGGCAGGGTTCCGAATGTCCAAGCCCGCGGAGAGCCCGCCATGACCCCTGTTCAGGCCCCCTATCCCGCAAACCGCCCGCGGCGCCTGCGCGCGAGCGGCGCGCTGCGCGACCTCGTGGCCGAGACCACGCTCAGCCCTTCCGACCTGATCTGGCCCGTTTTCGTGCGCGATGGCGAGGGGGTGGAAGAGCCGGTGGCCTCGATGCCCGGCGTGATGCGCCGCTCGATCGACAAGGTGGTGGAGGCCGCGCGCGAGGCGGCTGATCTCGGCATCCCGGCGATGTGCCTGTTTCCCTATACATCGGCAGAGCACCGCACCGCCGATTGCGCCGAGGCGTGGAACCCCGACAACCTCAGCAACCGCGCCACCCGCGCCATCAAGGCCGCTGTGCCGGAGATTGCGGTGATGACCGACGTGGCGCTCGACCCCTATTCGGATACCGGCCATGACGGGTTTGTCGTGGATGGACGGATCGTCAACGACGCTACCGTCGAGGCGCTGGTGAAACAGGCGCTGGCGCAGGCAGAGGCGGGGGCCGACATCCTGGGGCCATCCGACATGATGGATGGGCGCGTGGGCGCGATGCGCGGGGCGCTGGAATCCGCGGGACATTGGGACGTGGCGATCATGTCCTACGCCGCCAAGTACGCCTCGGCCTTCTACGGCCCGTTTCGCGATGCGGTCGGGGCGTCCGCCGCGCTCAAGGGCGACAAGAAGACCTACCAGATGGACCCGGCCAACAGTGACGAGGCGCTGCGCATGGTGGCGCGCGACCTGGCCGAGGGGGCGGACATGGTGATGGTCAAGCCGGGGTTGCCCTATCTCGACATCTGCCGTCGGGTGAAGGAGCGCTTTGGCGCACCAACTTTTGCCTACCAGGTGTCGGGCGAGTACGCGATGATCCGCGCTGCCGCGCTCAACGGCTGGATCGACGGCGAGCGCGCGATGATGGAGAGCCTCGGCTGTTTCAAGCGCGCGGGTTGCGACGGCATCCTGAGCTATTTTGCCCCCGCCGCCGCGCGGCTGATGGCGGCCTGCTGATATCTGCGCGGTATCTTGCGCAGAACCGCAATCCTTGGTGACATTGGTGGCCGGCTCGACTATATTGAGTGGCAAGAGTCCGGCTAGGCGAAACGACCGGGCGCAATCAGACGCAATCGAGGCAGGCAAACACATGAGCAATCTCACGAGACGCGGATTCACCCTTGGGGCGCTGGCAGGCATGCCGGTTCTCGCCGCATGCGGCAACGGGGTGGGCAGTTCTGGCGGCGCAAAGATTGACGCGCGCGTGAACGCAACGCTGTCGCACATGTATTCCAACTATCCCGGCACGCGCGATCTGGCCGACAAGGCGACCGGCATTCTTGTCATGCCGGTGGTGACCGAGGGGGGGATATTCGTGGGCGGCGGCTATGGCCGCGGGGCGCTCCGGATCGACAACGTCACGGTGGACTACTACTCGGCCACCAAGGGCAGCGTCGGGCTGCAATTCGGCGCGCAGCAATTCGCCCATGTGCTGTTTTTCATGACCGAAGAGGCGCTGGAAAGGTTCCGGCGGTCGTCAGGCTGGGCCGCGGGCGGCGATATCGAGTATGTCTTCAACGACCGGGGCGAGAACCTGCGTGCCGAGACCACGACCTCCACCGCGCCGGTGGTGGCGGTGATCTTCGGACAGGCGGGGCTGATGGCCGGCGTTTCGCTCGAGGGCATGAAATACACCCGTATCATCCCCTGAGCGGGGGATGGCCGGGGGTCTGGACAGAACGTGACCCTCTGGGGTTCCACGCGCGGCTAGTCGCTTCACACCCGACGTCCACTCAATGCCAGTTATCCCTCCCCGGAGCCCTGCCTTGCACGCGCCGCGTTTGCATTGGCGGGGTTTCTTGCTATGGGGCGGGCAGGTTTCATTCAACTCCGGGACAGACACGCCATGAGCAGCATCATCGACATTCACGCCCGCGAAATCCTCGACAGCCGGGGCAACCCGACGGTGGAGGTCGAGGTCATCCTGGAGGACGGCACCATGGGCCGCGCCGCGGTGCCTTCGGGGGCCTCGACCGGCGCGCACGAGGCGGTGGAGAAGCGCGACGGGGATCCGGCGCGCTATGGCGGCAAGGGTGTGCTGGAGGCCTGCGCGAGCGTCAATGGCGAGATCGCCGAGGCGCTCTTGGGCATGGACGCGACCGAGCAGGTGGCCGTGGACGAAACCATGATCGAGCTTGATGGCACCGCCAACAAGGGGCGGCTGGGCGCCAACGCGATCCTCGGCGTCTCGCTCGCCTGTGCCAAGGCGGCCGCCGACTACAGTGCACAGCCCCTCTATCGTTACGTGGGGGGCACCTCGGCGCGGGTGCTGCCCGTGCCGATGATGAACATCATCAATGGCGGCGAGCATGCCGACAACCCCATCGACATCCAGGAATTCATGATCATGCCGGTGAGCGCGGGCACGATCCGCGAGGCGGTGCGCATGGGTGCAGAGGTGTTTCACACGCTCAAGAAGGAACTGAACGCTGCCGGGCTCGCCACCGGGGTGGGCGACGAGGGCGGATTTGCCCCGGCGCTGTCGGGCACGCGCGATGCGCTGGATTTCATCCTGCGGTCCATCGAGAAGGCGGGCTATACCCCGGGCGAGGATATCCACCTCGCCCTCGATTGCGCCGCGACCGAGTATTACAAGGACGGCAAGTACGAGATGGCGGGCGAGGGGGCGAGCCTCACGAACGAGGAGAACGTCGCCTATCTTCAGTCGCTCTGCGCCGACTATCCGATCATCTCGATCGAGGACGGCATGGCCGAAGACGACTGGGACGGCTGGAAAATGCTGACCGACGCCATCGGCGACAAGGTGCAACTGGTGGGCGATGACCTGTTCGTGACCAACCCCGCGCGGCTGGCCGAGGGCATCGAACGCGGCGCGGCCAATTCCATGCTGGTCAAGGTCAACCAGATCGGCACGCTGACCGAGACGCTGCAGGCGGTCGAGATGGCGCATCGCGCGTGCATGACCAACGTGATGTCGCACCGCTCGGGCGAGACCGAGGACGCGACCATCGCCGACCTCGCCGTGGCCACCAATTGCGGGCAGATCAAGACCGGCAGCCTCGCGCGGTCGGACCGGCTGGCGAAGTACAACCAGCTCATTCGTATCGAGGAGATGCTGGGCGAGAGTGCGCGCTATGCCGGGTCGTCGATCCTGAAGTAAGCGGCGGGAGGCGTGTTGCTAAGAGGAAGACGACCGGATTTCTGTCAGGACTCCGGTCGCGCGTATGGGGGCTCAAGTAATTTCCGGGGGCGGGTAAAACCCTGGCCCGTCCCGCTCTGCGTTAGGTTATTCAACCTACACGAAGAATCCCAGCAATCCGCAAGGGTCCGTGGTATCAAACGCTCCCCGCGCGTGGGGGGCGTCTTCAAGTCACCCGTAGCTCTGTCCGCCGTTTGCACCAGCGCGGACGATTCCGAGCGGACGCGCTGCGGGGCCGCCACGCTGGCGAAGTCGTGCGCCAGCGTGGCGTGGCGCTCAGGCCCTGCGGCGGCGGCTGCGGCTGCCTGCGCGGCCGCCCGAGCGCACCTCTTCGCCGGGCTTCGGCGGGGCCTTGTTGAACTTGATCCAGTTGCCGCCGTGGGGGTCGTTGGCCATCAGGAAATTCGCGGCGTGGATCGCCTCCATCTCCTTGCCTGCGCGCGCCTTGGTCGATCCCAGACCGAAGAGCTGGCAGAAGGTCTCGTCGTCCATGTCCTCGGGAATCACGAGCCCGGTCGCGGCGACCTCGGCCTTCTTGGCCTCGATCTCGGCCTGTTTCACCGGCAGCGCGATCGGGTTCATGATGGCGCTTGTCATCCCCGCCTCGATCGCCATCGGCAGGAAGGCATTGTTGATGCCGTGCCGGTTGGGTAGCCCGAAAGAGATGTTGGATGCGCCGCAGGTGGTGTTTACGCCCAGTTCCTCGCGCAGGCGGCGCACCAGCGTGAACACCTGACGCCCGGCGGTGCCCATCGCGCCCACCGGCATGACCAGCGGATCGACCACGATGTCATGAGCCGGGATGCCGAAATCAGCGGCGCGCTCGACGATCTTCTTGGCGACGGCAAAGCGCACGTCCGGATCCTCGGAAATGCCGGTGTCGTCGTTGGAAATGGCCACAACCGGAACGTTGTATTTCTTGACCAGCGGCAGCACGTATTCCAACCGCTCTTCCTCGCCGGTTACCGAGTTCAGGAGCGGGCGGCCGTGCGCGGCCTGAAGCCCGGCTTCCAGCGCCGCGGGAACAGAGCTGTCGATGCACAGCGGCAGATCGACCAGCCCCTGCACCAACTCGACGATGGCCGTCATCAGCGGCGGCTCGGTCTCGTTGGGATTGGGGTTGGAGTTGTAGACCACGCCCGCGTTGATATCGAGCACGGTGGCGCCCGCTGCGGCCTGCGCCACGGCGTCGGATTCCACGGTGGAATAGTCGCCCGCCTCCAGCTCGGCGGCGAGCTTCTTTCGGCCGGTGGGGTTGATGCGTTCGCCAATGACGCAGAACGGCTCGTCAAAGCCGATCACGGCGGTCCTGGTCTTGCTCTCGACGATGGTGCGGGTCATGTCTTATCCTTGTTGCGCAGCCGGGGTGCCCGAGGCACCGCCGTTGTCGATCACCCATTGGGCGTTGGTCTTGATCCCGCCCAGCGGGAAGAAATGCACGCGCTCGATCAGGCAATCGGGATCGGCGGCCTTGTGGGCGGCCAGCGCGGCGAGAACCTCTGTCGGCTCGTAGGGCAGCAGAAGCTTGGAGACATCCATTGCGCGTTTCTGAAGCACTTTCAAGGACGGACCGACGCCGCAGGCGATGGCGAACTTGATCAGCGTCTGAAGTTTGGCGGGTCCGGCGATGCCGATATGAATAGGCATGGTGATGCCCGCTTCGCGCAGGGCATCGGCCCAGGCGATGATCGGCTTCGAGTCGAACGCGAACTGCGTCGCGATGGCCATTTCGGCATCGGTGGTCTCGGAGAATTTCTGCTTCCAGCGCAGCGCCTCCTCGACGTTCTTGCGGCTGCCATTGGGGTCGATATCCTTGTTGCCCTCGGGGTGGCCCGCAACATGCAGCCGCTTGAAACCCGCGCGGTCAAACGCGCCCGCCTCCAGAAGCTGCATGGAGGAATGGAAATCGCCATGTGGTTTTTCCACGCCACCGGCGAGCAACAGCGCCTGGTCGACGCCCGCCTCGCCCTGATAGCGGGCGATCCAGTCCTCGAGCGTTGCCTGGTCTTTGATGATGCGCGCCGGGAAATGCGGCATCACCGGATAACCCTCGCGCGCCACGCGGCGTGCGGTGGCGACCATGTCCTCGATGGGCGTGCCCTCGATATGGGCGATGTAGACGCGCGTGCCCTCTGGCAGAAGGTCACGGAAATTCTCGACCTTCTCGGCGGTGCGCGGCATCACCTCGATCGAGTAGCCCTCGAGAAACGCCTCGACCTGCCGGTTCACGGGCGGCTTTGCGGAGGTCGCGGTGTCACGCTTCCTGAAATTCAAAAGAGCCATCGCGGCCTCCCATAGCGATGCGGGTCGCATTCACGCCCAGCCATCATTGCCGATGAGCGCCCTGAGACGCTCGGTGTCGTAAAGGGCATCGAGCCGGGCGGCCTCGCTTTGCGCGACCTCGTCGGGATCGCCCTCCACCGGGTAGGCATCGCCCTTGCGCCACTCGGCGAGATAGTCGTCCGTCCCCGCCGCCCCCGTCTTCATGGCCGCGCGGTCGATGGCCTGCTCGAAACGCTCGGGCAGTTGCACCTTGGACCCGCGCCGACCCTTGCCGACGATGACCTGCGCGGGAATGTCGCGCCAGTAAACGATGGTGACATCAACCATGACCGATTCCCCTTCCGTGGGCTCTGTCTAATTCACGCCGGGGGCGCGGCAGTGCAGGATTTCGACTTAACAGCGACGTGGAGCGACGCGCCCAACCTAGTCATGCCGCGCGCGCCCCGCCACCGTCCGGCTTTGGAATAATTCTCAAGATCATGTTGGCCCGGCGCGAGCAGGTCACGCACGAAAACGGGCGGCACCATAGGTGCCGCCCGTTTAGTCTCTCCACTGCAATTGCAGAGATGCGCCTCAGGCCTCGGCTTCGGCTTCTTCTTCGGTTTCGGCTGCGACTTCTTCGGTCTCGTCCTCTTCATCCTCCTGGCTCTTGAGCGCGGAGGGGGCGGAGATGTTGCAGATCACGAAATCGCGGTCGATGGTCGGCTTGGCGCCCGCGGGCAGATCGACCATCGAGATGGTCATCGTATCGCCGATATTCTCCATCTTCGTCAGGTCCACGACGATTCTCTCGGGAATGTCGCCCGCCGTCACCACGACCTCGATCTCCGGGCGCACGATGGTCAGCACGCCGCCCTTGCGCAGCGCCTTGCACTCTTCCTCGCCCTCGAAATCGACATGGATGAACAGGTTGATCTTGGTGGTGCGGCGCAGGCGCATGAAATCGACATGCGTCGGCAGGTCCTTGACCACGTCGCGCTGCACGTCGCGGCAGATTACGCGCACGTCCTCGTGGCCATCGACCTTGAGGTTGAACAGGGTAGACTTGAACCGGCCCTTCTTGAGGCGTCGGATCAGCTCGTTATAGGGCATCTGTATGGGCAATGGATCCACGTCGCCCCCGAAAACGATCCCCGGAACCAGGTGTGCGCGGCGCACGGCACGAGCGGCGCCCTTGCCTGTCCCCGTGCGTTCCTGGGCGTGAAGATCAGGAATTTCTCCAGCCATGTTGTCTCTCCTTGGCAAAAGGCGGGGTGCCTCCAAGGCTGTCACCCCGCGTGAAGCCGCGCTGATAGCCGACCACGGCCCCGTTGAAAAGAGCAAAATGCCCCGGTGCCGGGCTTCACCACTCCACGAGCACTCATGTCGTGACCCTCGCCGTGCCTCACACCCAGTCCCCGGCAAAATCCTTCGGGATCATCAGCACGTCGCGGTCCAGATCGTGCACGTCACGCCGCCCGCACAGCCCCATCGAGGTGTCGAGCTCCTTGGCTATCACCTCCAACGCACGGGTCACGCCCGCCTCACCCATCGCCCCCAGCCCGTAGGTAAAGGCGCGCCCGATATAGGCGCCGCGCGCGCCCAGGCTGAGCGCCTTGAGCACGTCCTGGCCCGATCGGATGCCGCTGTCGAGATGCACCTCGATCTTGTCGCCCACGGCATCCATGATCGCGGGCAGGGCGCGGATGGACGATAGCGCGCCGTCAAGCTGCCGGCCACCGTGGTTCGACACGATGATCGCGTCCGCGCCCACGTTGAGCGCCTCCGCCGCGTCGCGCGGATCCATGATCCCCTTGATGATGAGCGGGCCGTCCCACATTTTGCGGAATTGCCGGATGCGGTCCCAGTCGAGCGCCTGGTCGAACGCCTCTGTCGTCCATGCAGAGAGCGACGAGGGATCGGTCACGCCCTTGGCATGGCCCACGATGTTGCCGAAGCTGCGCCGCTTGGTCCCCAGCATGCCGAGGCCCCACTGCACCTTGGTCATCATATTCGCCACGCTCGCGGGCGTCAGCTTGGGTGGTGCGGACAGGCCGTTTTTCAGATCCTTGTGCCGCTGACCAAGCATTTGCAGATCGACCGTGATCATCGCCGCCGAGCATTTCGCGTCACGCGCACGGTCAAAGAGGCGCTGCATGAAATCGTCATCCTTGAGCGTGTAGACTTGGAACCAGAAGGGTTTGGTCGTATGCGCGGCGACATCCTCGATGGAACAGATCGACATGGTCGACAGCGTGAACGGCACGCCGAATTTCTCCGCCGCGCGCGCCGCCTTGATCTCGCCATCGGCGCATTGCATCCCGGTCAACCCCACCGGCGCGAGCGCCACCGGCATCGACACGTCCTGCCCGATCATGGTCGAAGCGAGGTTGCGCCCGGTCATGTCGATGGCGACGCGCTGTTTGAGCAGAAGACGCGAGAAATCAGAGGTGTTTTCGCGAAAGGTTTGCTCGGTCCAGCTCCCCGATTCTGCGTAATCGTAGAACATCCGCGGTACGCGGCGGCGGTAGAGGGGTTTGAAATCGTCTATGCATGTAATGACGGGCATGGGCAGCACTCCGGGAATTGGTCAGGTATCCTTACCGCCTGACGCACCGCCGCGCAATCGACAGGTTTGCCGCAGGGGTCGGGTCCCGGGGGCATGCAACATCGACGAACAGGCGAAAGGCGGGTGCGTGCGCATGAATGCGGCGCGCTTCTTTGTGCGCCGCGCCTCAGGCGAGCATTACCATCGGGTTTTCGAGGTTCTCGACGATCTGCGTGAGCAGGTCCGTGCCCACCACAGGCTTCTTCAGCCCCGCGCCGACGGCGAGGATCGCGCCATGCGGCGGGTTGATGACCGCGTCGAAATTCTCGGTCTCGAACATGCCGAGATTGGAGATGGCGAAGGTACCACCCTGATACCTTTGCGGCGACAGTGGGGGCGCGTCGCGTCTGGCGAGCCAACATCCTGCGATAATCTCTTTAGTATCCACGCCCTGGAGCAAACCCTCCGACTTCCAGTCGGACCTGCTTCAGCGTGAAAGAATCGTGTTATGATCGTACCCTCAGAAAAATGAGCCGCAGCCGGGTCGAAGGCTCATTTTTCTGAGG